>CAYZGL010000001.1:0-63221 GCA_964477985.1 uncultured Rubrivivax sp.
GTGTTGCTGTCGCCCAGCCGCAGCTTGGTGGCCAGCAGTACCTTGGCGCCGTGCTCGGCCGCGGTCAGCGCCGCGGCGCAGCCGGCGCCGCCGCCGCCGATCACCAGCACATCGGTGGTCACCAGTTGTGCACCGGCGATGTCGACATCGTCGATCAGCGCATTGGCCTGCAGTTGCTGCGCCAGTTCGGGCTGGCAGGCGTCGCCGCGATTCACGCCGACGGCCAGCGGCACGCGCGCGTTCGGCCCGTGGTCGGGGTGGCAGGCGGCGAGCAGTTCGGCGGCCGGGGTGGTTTGCGTGCGCAGCGTCGGCGTCGCGCCGGCACGCCAGCGGCGCAGCGCGTCTTCGCAGGTGATGGCTGAAGGCACGAGGCAGCTTTCGTGTCAGCGCGCCGGCCGCGCCCCCGGCGCGTCGAAGTCGATGCCCATCGCGCCGCTGTCGATCTGCTGCAGCCGGCGCAGCAGGTCACCCGGGCGCAGGCCCAGCGACGCCGTCATGCGGCGCACGAACAGGCCGAGGTGGTTCGGCCGGATGTGCTCGGGGCAGGCCAGCGTGCACAGGTTGCACATCACGCATTCGTCGAACACATCGCCGGCCGCGCCGAGCCGGCCTTCGACGGCCAGGTTCACGCCGCGCTGCACCTCGAGCCCCTTCGGGCAGGCGCGGTCGCAGCCGCCGCAGTGGCGGCAGTGCGCCGCCTCGGGGAACACCTGGCCGACTTGGCGCAGCGCGCCCCAGCTGTCGGTGATGTCCTGCAGGCGATAGACGTGCTGCACCGACGCGGTGAAGTAGTCGAGGAAGGCCGCCTGCATGCCGTCTTCGACCACGGTCTCGCAGGCGAGCTGGGTGCGCACCTCGGCGTCGCCGGCGCGGCGCACCATCACGCGGCACGAGCCGCACACGCCTTGGCCCATGCAGCCCACGCCTTCGACCAGCGTATGGCCGGCGTGCACATAGGCCTGCAGGATCGAGCTCGTGGCGGGGGCCTCGAGCTCGCGGCCTTCGATACTCAGGCGCACCTTCGTCACGGGTTGCTCCTTGCCGAGTCGGCGCCCGGTGGCGGCGCCACCGCGCAGGGCGGGTGCACAGAATAGCGCAGGGCCGCATCGACACCGGGATGTCGACGCCGTCACCGCGCCTGCGCAGAATGCGGGCGCCACACAACGAGGAGAAGCATCTTGGGGTTCAAACCGATTCCGATGGCGGTCGCGCTGGCGATCGGGCTGCTGATCTGGTTCGCCGTCCCGGTGCCCGAGGGCGTCACGCCCAACGCCTGGCAGCTGCTGGCGCTGTTCGTCGCCACCATCGCCGCGATCATCGGCAAGGCGATGCCGATCGGCGCGCTGTCGATCCTGGCGATCACGCTGGTGGCCATCACCGGCGTGACCAGCGACAAGCCCGCCACCGCCATCGCCGACGCGCTGAGCAGCTTCGCCAGCCCGCTGATCTGGCTGATCGGCGCGGCGGTGATGATCTCGCGCGCGCTGATCAAGACCGGGCTGGGCGTGCGCATCGGCTACGGCTTCATCGCCAAATTCGGCAAGCACACGGTGGGCATCGGCTACGCGCTGGCCGCGGCCGAGCTGACGATCGCGCCGGTCACGCCCAGCAACACCGCGCGCGGCGGCGCCATCATCCACCCGATCATGCGCGGCATCGCCGGCAGCTTCGGCTCCGACCCCGAGCAGGGCACGCAAAACCGCATCGGCCGCTACCTGGCGCTGGTCAACTACCACGCCAACCCGATCACCTCGGCGATGTTCATCACCGCCACCGCGCCCAACCCGCTGGTGGTCAAGCTGGTGGCCGAGGCCACCGGCGCGCAGGTGCAGCTGAGCTGGGGCACCTGGGCGCTGGCGATGCTGCTGCCCGGGCTGGTGGCGCTGGCGCTGATGCCGCTGGTGATCTACTGGCTGTACCCGCCCGAGATCAAGCACACGCCCGACGCCGCGCAGCTGGCGCGCGACAAGCTGCGCGAACTCGGCCCGATGCGCGCCGGCGAGAAGATCCTGCTCGGCGTGTTCGCGCTGCTGCTGCTGCTGTGGGCCGGCGTGCCCGAGCGCATCTTCGGCGACGACTGGGCGGTGGACGCCACCGCCGCCGCCTTCGTCGGCCTGGCCGTGCTGCTGCTGACCGGGGTGCTCGCCTGGGAAGACCTGCTGAAGGAAAAGAGCGCCTGGGACACGATCGTGTGGTTCTCGGCGCTGGTGATGATGGCCACCTACCTGAACCGGCTCGGTCTGATCGCCTGGCTGTCCAAGGCGATCGAAACCAGCATCGGCGGCCTCGGCTTCGAAGGCTGGTTCGCGGCGTGTTCGCTGCTGCTGCTGGCCTACCTGTACGCGCACTACATGTTCGCCAGCACCACCGCGCACATCACCGCGATGTTCGGCGCGTTCTACGGCGCCGGGCTGGCGCTGGGCGCGCCGCCCTTTTTGTTCGCGCTGCTGATGGCCGCGGCGTCGAACATCATGATGACGCTGACCCACTACGCCACCGGCACCTCGCCGGTGATCTTCGGCTCGGGCTACACCACGCTGGCCGAATGGTGGAAGGCCGGTTTCGTGATGAGCGTGGTGCTGATCGCGGTGTGGGTGCTGGTCGGCGCGGCGTGGTGGAAGCTGCTGGGCTACTGGTGAGGATCGCCGCGCGTCGGAACGCGGTCAGAACGAGAACGGATAGTTGACGATCACCCGCGCCTGCGTCTGCGTCTGCGCCGCACCGTCCTCCTGCAGCCACGAATAGCGCAGCGTGGCCACCAGACCGGCGAGCACGGTGCCCTTGCCGAAACGATAGTCGGCGCGGATGTCGGTCTCGTTGCGGTTGCCGATCGGCACGCCGCTCAGGTTCCGGACGCGGTCGCTGCCCGAGGCGTAGACCGCGGCCGCGCTCAGGCCCGGCGCGCCGAACCCGGCGAAGTCGATGCTGCCGCCCAGACCCCAGGCGCTCTCGCCCGCTGAGTTAAACGGCACCTGCTGCAGGTTCAGGTACGAGGGGTGGTCGCCCCAGGGGTTCTGCGTGGCGTACTCGCTGCCGGTGCGCGTGAACGACAGGTGCGCGCCGAAGGGGCCGTGATCGAGCTTGGCCTGCAAACCCGCACCCCAGGTCGAGAAGTCGCCGATCTGCTGGGCGCCGACCGAACTCTGCGGGAAGTACTGCGCGCCCAGCGTCAGCCGGGTCTGTTCGCCCAGTGCGACCGGAAAGCGGCCGTCGATGTAGAAGGTGTTGTAGGTATCCACGCCGTACTGCAGGTCGGCGCGCAGCCGCGCGTCCTTCATGAAGTTCCAGTCGACCCCGGCGAAGTACACGCCTTCGTTGCTGCCCGTGCCGCCGGCGTCGCTCGACATCGAGACGAACTTTTCGGCGTCGCGGTTCTTGATCTTCGCGATGTAGCCGCCGGTGTACGACACGCCCTCGGCCGGCGCGCCGCTCAGCGTGTAGGCCTCGAAGGTGTTGGGCACCATGCGGTTGTCCTGCGCGTTGATGAACGGCCGGTCGATCAGCTGGCGGTAGGCGGTGAAGGTCTGCCCGGCAAAACGCAGCGCGGCCCAGGCCAGGCCGATGACGTTGATCGCATCCTGGTCCGACTGCAGCAGCAGCGTGCCGCCCTTGCCGTCGGGCCCGTACAGCCGCTGCGAGGTGTAGCCGACCACGCCGAGCTGCACCACGTCGCCCAGCCACGGGCTGCGCAGCCCCGCCCAACCACCCAGCGCCCAGGCGGTGCTGGGCTGGCCCGCCAGGCTTTCCTGGTCGAAGTAGTAGGTGCGCAGCTGCAGCACCGGCTCGATGCCGCCGGGCAGCTTGGTGCCTTCCTTCGGCAGTTCGCCGGGCGAGACGCCCTGCGCCGACGCCGCGGCCGCCAGTGCGAGCAGGCCCGCGGCGATGCAGGCCGCGGCCTTGGGGCGGCGCGGGCGCGCCGGTTGGCGAAGGGGCGTGAGCTGAACCATCGTCTGTCGTCTCCAGGTCTTTGGGGTGCTGCCGACCGCAAGCATGGCCGCTTCGAAGGCCGCGCGCGGTATTGTCATTCTGCCCAGCTCCGTCGCCGCACCCGCCACCGCGTTCCCGCCGTCGAGGCCGTGCCATCGCTGCACGCGTACAAGGGCCGGCAGGCTGGCCTGCGCCCGATGATCGAAGCCGCTGCGGCAGGCCGCCGTTCGCGCGGCAGGGGGCGGTACGCCGGTCATGCATGCCTAGAATCTTCGCAGTGGGCAGTGCAGCCCCGCATGCCACGCATGAAGCCGAAACCCGCGAGCTGTTGGATGTCGTCGCTGGCGTTGTCGTTGACGCTGGGGCTCTCGCCCGCGCTGCACCCCGACGCGCTGCAAAAGTACAGCTGGCACGCCAGCATGAAGTCGCCGACCGCCTTGCCCGACGTGCTCAGCCGCATGAACGGGGGCCTGGCCTCGACGCAAAAGCTCGGCGACGCCTTCCTCGGCCAGCAGAAGGAACTGTTCGATGCCGTGCAGGCGCTGCGCCACAAGGCCCAGGCCGCAGGCCACCTGAAGCGCAACGAGCGGCAAACGGTCAAGACCGCGGCGCAGCCGAGCCCGCAGGTCATCGTGACAGCCACATCGTGACAGCAAGTTAGGCTCGCGCCCGCGCGGGCAATCTGCGAAACCCTCGACATGGAACCCACGGCATCGGCCCCGTCAGGGCCTGCGGCACCTGCCGTCGACTGGTCGCGTCTGGTCGGCGGCTTCGTCGCGCTGCCTCGGCTGCTGGCCGAACGCGGCGTGGCGCCGGCCCGCGTGCTCGAACCTGCCGGGCTGGCACCCGAGGCGCTCGCCCGGGCCGACCGGCGCGTCGGCTTCGCCGCTTCCGCGCGTGCCTTGAGCGAGGCGGTGCGTGCCACGCACTGCGCGCATTTCGGCCTGGTGGCCGGGCGCGAGACGCGTCTGGCGGACCTGGGCTTCGTGGGTACCCTCACCCGGGCGGCACCCACCGTCGGCTCGGCGCTGCGCGCCTTCACCGGGCATCACCGCCTCGTCTCCACGGGCGGCGCGCTCTTCCTGCAGCAGCACGACCACAGCGTGTCGTGGGGCCACGCGGTCGTCCACCCCGCAGTGGACCAACTGGCGCCATCCCACGACTTCGCCGTCGCCGCCGGTGTCAGCCTGCTGCGCGAGCTGTGCGGCGCGCAGTGGAACCCGAGCGAGGTGCTGCTGCCGCACCGCTGCGGCGCCGACCCGCGGGCCTACGAGCGCTTCTTCCGTTGCCCGGTGCGCTTCGGCGCCGAGCACTGCGCGCTTCGCTTCCCGGCGCGCACGCTGGACCTTGCGCTGCCCACCCCCGCCAGCCCGGCGCGCCTGGCGCTGGCGCCACACACGGCACTGGCCGGCGCCGAGCTGCTGGCCGAGGTCTACCGCATGGCGCGGCTGCTGCTGCTGCAGGGCCAGACGCACGGCGACCGGATCGCGCAGGCGCTGGGGCTGCACCGGCGCACGCTGGCGCGGCGGCTGCAGGCGCAGGGCCTGAGCTTCCAGCAGGTGCTCGACGAGGTGCGCTGCGCCGTCGCCCGCGAACTGCTGGCCGAGACCGGGCTGTCGGTGGTCGACATCGCGCTGACGCTCGGTTATGCCGAGGCCAGCCCCTTCGTTCGCGCCTTCCGCCGCTGGACCGGCATGGCGCCGCTGCACTGGCGCAGCGCAACGCGCGCAGCCAGGCCCGACGACGGCTACGCGTGGCCGGCCGCCGCGGCGGCGCCGCGCCGGGCGTAGACGGTCGCGGCGCCGAACGAGAACGCCGCCTGCATCAGCACGCCCAACGCCACCACGACCACCGCGCGCTGGTCGGCACCGGGCACGGCAAACAGCGGCGCGAAGGCCGCGCCCAGGTTGCGCGTCGCCAGGCCGAGCGACAGCACGATGCGCTGGCCGCGCGGCAGGCCGAAGCCAAGGGCGTAGGGCAGCACCGTCGCGGCGCTGAAGAACAGCAGCTGCGCGCCGATGACCCAGCTGCCGAGCAGCGACACGAAGCCCTCGCCGTAGACGACGACGCACAGCACCAGCATCGCCAGCGTGTCGACGTTGGTCAGCTTCTTGACGAGCGGATGCAGCCGCTCGGCACGCGGCAGCGAGCGGCGGCGCAGCCCCAGGCCCAGCGCCAGCGGCAGCAGCAGGAACAGCAGCAGCGGCTTGGCGATGGTCCAGGCATCGGCGCTCAGGCCGGAGGTCAAGCGCGGCACGGCCAGCGGCATGTAGGCCACGATCACCAGCACCGCCAGCAGCATGAAGGCCGCGGTGCAGCCGAGGTCGCCGCGCGCCCGATCGACCATCGGCGGCAGGAAGGGCGCGCACGGCGCCATGCCCAGCAGCACCAGCCCGGTGGCATAGGGATGCTCCAGCGGCAACAGGTGGGCCAGGCCCCAGGCCAGCGCCGGCAGCGCGACGAAGCCCCACAGCAGGCTGGCGAGCAGGAAGCGCGCATCGCGCAGGTCGCGCAGCGCCTGGCGCGCATCGAGCCGCAGCCCCATGTCGAGCATGTTGCCGATCATGAACAGCGCCAGCGTGATGTTCAGCAGGTGCTTCAGCGCCTCCATGCGCACTTCAAGGCGGCGGCGGTGTGCGGCCGAAGGCCTCGTCGATGATCGCCTGCAGCCGGCGCAGCGTGGCGTCGGGCAGTGCCGGGAAGTCGCGCAACTCGTAGACGCGGCCGAGGAAGTCGTACTTGCTCTGGCCGTAGCGGTGGTACGGCAGCAGCTGGTAGTCGACCACGTTGCGGTACGGCCGGATGAAGGCCAGCACCGCGCGGATGTGTTGCTCGGTGTCGTTGACGCCGGGGATCACCGGCGTGCGCGCGATGAAGGTCTTGTCGGGGAAGGTCTCGTAGGCGCGCTTGAAGTTGGCCTGGATGCGCGCGTTGTCCACGCCGACCCAGCGCTTGTGCATCGCCGGGTCGGCCTGCTTGTGGTCGTGCAGCACCGTATCCACATGCTGCAGCACCTGTTCGAAGAAGTGCCACGGCACGTTGCCCGCGGTCTCGATCGCGGTGTTCAGCCCGCGCCGCTGCGCTTCGGCGAGCAGCGCGGCGCTGAACTCCGGCTGCAGCGTGCATTCGCCGCCCGACAGCGTGAGGCCGCCGCCGGACTCGGCATAGAACGCGGTGTCCTGCTCGACCTCGGCCAGCACCTGCTCGATCGTCATCGGCTGGCCGAAGCTGGTCAGCGCCTCGGACGGGCACACCGGCACGCACAGGCCGCAGTTGGTGCACAGGTCCCAGTTGATGCGCACCTTGCCGTCGGCCTCGGCGACGTGGATCGCCGTCTCCGGGCAGACCTTCAGGCAGGCGCCGCACTCGGCCTCGCCGATGCACTTCTTCGGGTCGTAGGCCAGCTCGGGCTTCGGGTGGATGCTCTCCGGGTTGCAGCACCACTTGCAGCGCAGCGAGCAGCCTTTGAGGAACACCGTCGTGCGGATGCCCGGGCCGTCGTTGGTGCAGAAGTGCTGGATGTTCAGCACGCGGCCGGTCAGCCGCTCGGCCTGTTCGGTGTGCAGGCTCATCGTGCGCCTCCGGCCGCGACGGCATCGCCCAGCGCGATGCCCAGTGCCCGCGCGCCGCGCACGAAGGCGCCGTCCAGCGGCAGCGCGCGCACGCGCTGCAGCGCCTCGGTGATCGGCACGCGGCCCATCTCGGGCGGCTGCCAGCTCATCAACACGCCGTCCTCGCCGGCCAGCAGCGAGCGCACCGCGCCCGCGCCGTACAGGCGGCCGAGCTGCCGGTCCACCGCCGTCGGCGGGCCGCCGCGCGGCAGCAGGCCCAGTGTCATCGGCATCGTCTCGCCTGCGGCTCGGCCTTGCAGCGCCGACGCCACCGCCTTGGCCGCCGCGCCGCTGCGGTCGATCACATGCTCGCCGTGGCCGAAGGCCAGGTCGGCGTTGGGCGCGAGGCTGGCGCGCAGCGGGTCGGCCGCCTCGGCCTGGGTCGCACCTTCGATGGCTTGGGCACCCTCCGCGACGACCACCAGCGACGGCCGCCGCCCGCCGCGCCCGGCCGCCTCCAGCGCCGCAGCCAGCGCAGTGACGTCGTAGCGGATCTCCGGGATCAGCACCGCATCGGCCTGCGCCGCGATGCCGGCCTGCAGCGCCAGCCAGCCGGCATGCCGGCCCGGCACCTCGACGACCGCCAGCCGGCCCACGTCGTGCGCGCCCTGGCGGATGCGCTGCAGCGACTCGGCCACGTTGGCCAGCACCGAGTCGTAGCCGAAGGCCAGCGGCACGCCGGCGATCTCGTTTTCCACCGCCTTCGGAATGCACACCGTGCGCAGGCCACGCCGGTGCAGCTTGAAGGCCACGCTCAGCGCGTGCAGCCCGGTGACGGCGCTGGCGCCGGTGACCGAGACCACGCCGTCGATGCCGGCCTGGCGCAGGCGCTGCAGCAGTTCGGCCGAGCGGTCGACTTCCTCGATCGCGCCGTCGGCATTCACCGCGCGCATGCGGAACGGGTCGTGCCGCGGCGCGACGCCGAGCCGGATGGCGCCGGCCTCGACACCGGCCGGATCCAGCCGCACCAGACCCGGCGCGCTGCCGTCGCCGTCGTCGAGCAGGCCGTCGTAGCCGTCGCGGATGCCGACGATCTCGCAGCCCGCAGCCCGCGCCGCGAGCACCGCGCCGGCCAGCACCTGTTCCAACCCGGGCACCAGCCCGCCGCCGAAATTGATCGCGATGCGCTTCATCGCCGCCGGACCGTTGGGCTTCAACCCTTGTGCTGCGCGGCCTGCGCGTCGGCCATGCGCTTGCGCACGATCGGCCGCAGGTCTTCGCCGAAGCCGCTCATCAGCCCGCCGTCCACCGCCAGCATCTGGCCGGTGATCATCTGCGCGCGGTCGCTGGCGAGGAAGCTGACCGCTTCGCCGATCTCCTCGATCGTGCACATGCGGCCCAGCGGGATCAGGCGCTTGGTGACCATCTCGCGGAACTCGGGCGCGGTGTGCTGCTCCATCAGCGGCGTCAGCACGCCGCCCGGGCAGATCGAGTTGACGGTGATGTGGCTGTCGGCCACCTCCCACGCCAAGTGCTGCGTCAGGCCGGCGACGCCGTGCTTGGACACGGTGTAGTCGGCGCTGCCGAAGAAGGTCATGCGCAGCGCCGCGGTGGAGGCGATGTTGACGATGCGGCCGCTGCGCTGCGCCATCATCGGCTCGAGCACCGCCTGGCAGCACAGGAAGGTGCCCTTCAGGTTGATGCCGAGCACGCGGTCCCACTGCGCTTCGGGCATGTCGCGCAGCAGGCAGGGTGCGGCCTCGATGCCGGCGTTGTTCACCAGGACGTCGACGCGGCCGAAGGCGGCGATCGTGGCCGCGACCATCGCGTCGGCCTCGGCCTTCTTCGAGATATCGGTGCGTGTGGCGATGGCCTGGCCGCCGCCGGCCTTGATCGCGTCGACCACCTTGTTCGCGTCGTCGAGGTTCATGTCGACGATGACCAGCTTCGCGCCCTCGCGCGCCAGCACGCGGGCGATGCCTTCGCCGATGCCGCGGCCCGAGCCGGTGACGATGGCGACCTTGTCCTGCAGTTCCATGATGTCCTTCTCCATTTTTCGGGTTCTGTCGATCGGCCCCGCTCAGGCGTGTTCCTCGGTGCGGGCGATGATCTCGGCCTGCTGCGCCGGCGACAGGTCGACGAAATAGGCCGAGTAACCGGCGATGCGCACGATCAGGTTGCGGTACTTGTCCGGCTCCTTCTGCGCGGCCAGCAGCGTCTCGCGGTGGATGATGTTGAACTGCACGTGCCAGTGCTTCATCTCGCACCAGGCGCGCACGATCTGCATCAGCCGCCGCGTGCCGGCCTCGCCGGCGACGGTGGCCGGGCTGAACTTCAGGTTGATCAGGTCGCCGCCCTTCTGCCTGAAGCTGCGATTGCGCGCCCGTGCGATCGAGCCCAGTGCCACGGTCGGACCTTTGACGTCCATGCCGTGCGACGCCGAGATGCCCTCGGCCAGATATTCATTGGCCTTGCGGCCGTTGGGTGTGGCCCAGGTCACCTTGCCGAAGGGCACATGGAAGGTGATCGGGATCTGGCGCAGCAGGAAGGTCTGGCCATTCGGCTTGGGGTGCTTGTCCAGGAACTCCAGGAGCAGCGTCTCGATGTCGAAGCCGAGCTGGTCGACCCACTCGACGCCGTTGCCGTACTTCGGCGCGTGCAGGCACAGCTGGCGCACCGCCTCGTGGCCTTCCCAGTTGGCCTCCATCGCGGTCAGCAGCTGGTCCCAGGTGAGCTTCCTGGTGTCGAAGATCAGGTGCTTGACCGCGGCCAGGCTGTCGATCGCCGTGCCCTTGCCGATGGCCTCGAAGGTGCTGTGGTCGATGCCGCCTTGGAACCACTCGCCGTGCGAGTGCAGGTCGCGGCACTCGGCCATCGCCAGGTCGTGCAGCATCGAGGTCTGCGGCGCGGCGAAGTAGTCGGCCTTCATGCGCATCGCCTGGTACTGCTGCACCAGCACGTGTTGCGCAAGGTGCTCGAGCTGGGCGCGGAACGCGGCCCAGACCTGCTCGAAGCTCGTCCACTGCCGCGGGTCGCCGGTGGCCAGGCCGAACTGGATGTCCTTCAGCACCTTCAGATGGCCGTTGCGGAAGCTCATCTCGGTGACCGAGCCGTAGTTGATGCCGCCGCCGGCGGTGACGTTGGTCTCGCGGTTGGGCAGACGGTTCTCGCAGCAGCCGGAGATGCACCAGTCGTTGGCCTCCTTCAAGCTCGCGCCGTTGGCCAGGTAGAACGGGATCACGTCCTCGTCGTTCAGCAGCTTGGGGTAGCCCTTGCCGTCCTTGATGCACTCGACGACGTGGTGCAGGAAGGCGTCGGGCGTGCCGGAGTGGATGCGCACGCAGGGGTCGGGGCTGGTGATCTGCAGCGCGCGCATCGACTCCAGGATCAGGGTCGACAGCTCGTTGGTGGCGTCGCGGCCATCCGGCGTCTGCCCGCCGACACAGACATCGGAGAACTGCGAGAAGCCCTCGGGGCCCGCGGCTGCCACCGGGTTGAGCTTGATCTCGGTGACCTGCGACATCTGCAGCCACAGGCAGTGCAGCAGTTCGATCGCCGATTCCTGCGTGAGGCGGCCCTCGGCCAGGTCCTTGCGGTAGTGCGGCAGCAGGTACTGGTCCATGCGGCCCTGGCCCATCGCGCTGCTGGTCTGCTCGACGCGGTTGAACAGCTGCCCCCACCACTGCGCCTGCAGCGCCTCGCGAAAGCTGCGCGCCGGGTTCTCGGGCACCCAGTCGCAGACCTCGGCGATCTCCAGCAGTTCCTGCTTGCGTTGCGCGTTCGCCTCCTTCGCCGCCAGTTCGCGCGCCAGCGCCGCATAGCGCCTGGACCAAAGCGTCATCGCGTCGCAGGTGATGATCACCGCCTCGAGGAAGCTGCGCTTGAAGACCACGTCGCGCGGCTCGCTCAGCGCGTCCAGTTTCGCTTGGGCTTCCTCGCGGATGCCCTTGACGCCGCGCGTCAGGATCTTGGTGAAGTCCGGCGTCCAGTTCTGCGAGTGCCGCATCGGCGACGTCGCGATGATCACGCAGGTGTACAGCAGCAGGTTGTTCGGGTCGGGCCCGAGCAGCATGCGCCGCGTGGCTTCGGGCAGCGCGTGGACGAAGTTGGTGGCGTAGTCCTTGCCCGCCCAGTACGGCGTCAGCACCTCGTTGATCTGCCTCGCGTCGTCGTCGCTGACCGCCACCTCGCCCGGCTGGCCCTTCAGCTTGCGGAACATGTCGACGCCGCTGGGCATGATGCTGCCGTCGAGCTCGGGGTAGACGATGGCCCAGCGGCCGAGCCAGGTGTTGGGCCGGCCGACGATCAGCTCGTCGGGGAAGATCGTCACCGGCGCCTTCTCGGCGAAATGCTTCAGCGCCTTGGCCCAGCGCAGCACCAGCGGCTGGCCCTCGGTGGTCTTCAGCGACTCGGTGAACAGCAGGCCGCGGTCGAGCGCGACGCGCGGCGCCCCGTAGCCGCGGATCGCGTCGTACATGCGCAGCACGCGCTCGGTGGCGCTGCCGTGCAGCACCTCGCGGCCGCTGGCGATGGCGCTTTCCTGTGCCGACAGGGTGGGTGTGTCCTGGGTATCCATCGTGGCTTACTCCTGTCGGGTCGGCGCGCTGCACTTACTCCATGAACCAGCCGTGGCTGACGACCAGCGACTGACCGGTCAGCGCGTTGGTCGGGAACGCGGCGAAGAACAGCGCCACGCGCGCCACGTCGTCGACCGTCGTGAACTCGCCGTCGACCGTGTCCTTGAGCATCACGTTCTTCACCACCTGCTCCTCGGTAATGCCGAGCAGCTTGGCCTGTTCGGGGATCTGCTTGTCGACCAGGGGGGTGCGCACGAAGCCGGGGCAGATGACGTTGGCATGCACGCCGTGCGCCGCGCCTTCCTTGGAGACCACGCGCGCCAAGCCGAGCAGGCCGTGCTTGGCGGTGACGTAAGCCGACTTGAGCTTGGACGCTTCCTTCGAGTGCACCGAGCCCATGTAGATCACGCTGCCGCCGCGGCCTGCCCTGTACATGTGCGGCAGGCAGGCCTTGGTGGTCAGGAAGGCGCCGTCGAGGTGGATGGCCAGCATCTTCTTCCACTCGGCGAAGCCGAACTCCTCGACCGGGTGCACGATCTGGATGCCGGCGTTGCTGACCAGCACGTCGACGCCGCCGAAGGCCTTCACCACCGCGTCGATGCCGGCGTTGACCTGCTGCTCGCTGGCCACGTCCATGGCCACGCCGATCGCCTGGCCGCCGGCGGCGCGGATCTCGGCCGCGGTGGCTTCGGCGGCGTCTTTCGACAGGTCGGCGATCGCCACCTTCGCGCCCTCGCGGGCATAGGTGAACGCGATGTCCTTGCCGATGCCGCTGGCGGCACCGGTGACGACGGCGGATTTGCCTTGCAGTTGCATAAATCGCTCCCTTTGCTCCGTTACTTGGCCAGATAGTCGTGCACGACGGTGCCCAGCCCGAGGGTCAGGTCGGTCAGGATGTGCACACCCGAGATCACCTCGCGCACCGGCAGCTGCGCGACCGGCGCCAGCGCGTGCTGGAACAGCTCGAGCGCGGCCGGGCCCTCCCACGCGCCCTTCACGGTGATGTCCTCGAGGCAGTAGCGCACCAGCTCGCACACACGCACGCTGCAGTCGACGTGCGGAATGATCTTCAGCAGGAAGTTCGGCGCCTGCAGCGAGGCCAGCACCTTGGCGTGGTCGAGCGTGCGGTACTTGTAGCCCATCGTCGCCACCGCTACCGGCAGCGGGCCGTACTTGAGCACGCCGCCCAGCGTCTCCTTTTCGACGCGGAACTCGGGCCAGGCCAGCTTCTTCGGAAAGCCCCAGATCTCGCGCCCGCCGGCGATCGGCGGATGGTCGTTGAGGAACATCTGGTGCACGTAGCCGCCCATCTGCCCCTGGTAGCGCACCGGGATGACCTGGCCGCTTTCGGTGAAGTCGCCGAAGCCGGTGGAATCGGGCATGCGGATGAACTCGAACTTGACGATCGGGTCGACGACCTCGAGCGGCGCCGGCACCACCGCCTCGAGCGCCTCGCGGTCGGTGCGGTAGGTGACGATGAAGAACTCGCGGTCGATGAAGCGGTAAGGCCCTTTCGGGAAGGCCGGGTTGGTCAGCGGCATCGCGAAGGCGCGGTCGAGCACTTGCTTCTCGTTCATGGGGTTCCTTCGGGGGGATGGGCAGTCAGGAGGCCAGGTCGACGACGCGCAGCTTGTCGCCGACTTGCTGCACGACCACGCCGGTGCCGTTGCCCAGCAGGCGCTGGAAGTCGCCCTGCCCGGCCTGCCACAGCTCCTGCACCGTGGCGCGCGAGAAGTCGCCGTCCTTGAACTCCGGCGAGTGCGAAACGCGCCGGTTGATCAGGTGCACCAGCGTCAGCGCGCCGCGCTCGGCGACGTGCGCGAGCTTGGCCACATCGGGGTCGTTGCGCAGGCCTTGCGGCAGCTTGCCCAGCAGCCGGTGCAGCGACACGCGCATGTCCTCCAGTTCCTGGATGCGCCGCACGTTGAGGCGGCGCTTGCTCGCGAACTGGATGTCCTTGGCGCGCTCCTGCACCTGGTCCAGGTTCTGCGGCACCGGGCCCGCGCCGCTGAAGACGTCGACCTGGAAGACCAGCGCGTCCATGCGGAAGTCCTGGTCGAGCACGTAGGCCAGCGGCGAGTTCGACGCAATGCCGCCGTCGAGGTAGACCTCGCCGTCGATCGCCACCGGCGGGAAACCCGGCGGCAACGCACCGCTGGCCAGCACGTGTTCGGGCCGCAGCGTCATGCGGTGGTTGTCGAAGTACACCGAATCGCCGCTGCGCACGTCGACCGCACCCAGCGACAGGCGCACGCGGCGTTGGTTGATCAGGTCGAAGTCGGCCAGTTCCTGCAGCGTGTCGATCAGCGGCGAGGTGTCGTACCAGCTCAACGCGCCGGGGCTGCCTTCCGGTGCGAAATACGGCGGCAGCAGGCGCGGCGCGAAGAAGCCGGGGATGCCCAAAGCAGCGGCGCCGAAGAAGCTCAAGCCGTTGAGCATCGGCCGCCACGGGTCCATCCACGCGGGCGGCAGCAACGGCGAGCGCGACGTGGCGCGGTCCCAGAAGGTGCGCAGCCGCTCGGCACGCCGCGCCGGCGGGTTGCCGGCGATCAGCGTCGCGTTGATCGCGCCGATCGACACGCCGGTGACCCAGTCGGGCTCGTACCCGGCGGCGGCCATCGCCTCGTAGGCGCCCGCCTGGTACGCGCCGAGCGCGCCGCCGCCCTGCAGCACCAGCACCAGCCGTTCGTGCTCACGCCATGGGTTCGACGCGCGGCGCGCGCTCGCGGCCTGTTCTGCCATGTTCAGTGTCCCGTCCTTTCAGAGCCCGGCGGTGCGGTGCTGCGCCGCCTGCGTAAGCTGGAACGATAGGCTGCCGGTCCGCCGCGGTCATGACGTTTCTGGACAAGGCGGTCGGGAAGCTGCCAGTGCACACCGACCTTCGCCGGCATGCCGAGCCCGAGCGCACACGCTGGCGATGGTGTGCTTGCAGCACCCTATGGCAGTTCGAGGCGCGCTCGCGCTCAGCGTGCGCCTGCCGCCGCGGCCGCCGGCGGCGGCGCGTGCGGCGCCTCGCCTTGCACCGCCACCGCGGCGACGCGCTGGATGTCGCCTTCGTAGCTGCGCGACGCGAGCACGAAGAACAGCGCCGCCAGGCCGCCGGCCAGCGGCACCAGCGTCAGCGCCGCCTGCAGGCCCAGCACATCGGACAGCACGCCGACGATGAAGGGGCCGGCGGCCAGGCCGAACAGGTTCTGGAACAGCGCCAGCACCGACGCGCCGGTGGCGCGCACGCCGGGGTGGATGACGTCGATGACGATCGCCGTCACCGGGCCGACGCTGCAGGTCATCAGGAAGCCGCCGAGCGCGATCAGCGCGAACTGCGCTGCCGCCGCCATGCCGCCGGTGGCCCCGAAGCTGGGCGCCAGCACCAGCGCCGACAGCACGCACAGCGCGGCCATCGTGTACAGCTTGCGGCGCGGGCGGCGCGCGCCGATGCGGTCGGTGGCGGTGCCCCAGATCACGCTGCCGGCCGCGCCGACCAGCACCACCAGCGCGGCACGCGCGGCCGCCTGCTCGGGCGCCAGGCCGTGGTAGCGGTTCAGGAAGCTCGGCAGCCACGACCAGATCGCCGACACCACGATCAGCTGCGACGCGCCGCCCAGGCACACCCACAGCATGGTGCGCGACTTGGCCAGCGACTTCGCGACATAGGCCACCGTGCTGCCGGTGCTGCGGGTCGCTTCGTCCAGCTTGGGCGTCAGCGCCACGGTCTTGTAGTCGCGCACCTTCAGGTACAGCAGCGCCAGCACCAGCCCGGGCACGCCGACCACGCCGAAGGCCGCCTGCCAGCCCCAGTGCGCGGCGATGAAGCCGCCCAGCAGCACCCCCAGCACCGAGCCCACCGACGCGGTGGCGAAGAAGGCGGCGAGCAGCGCGCCGCGCAGCCGCGCCGGGAACACGCTGGCGATCAGCGCCGCGCCGACCGAGCCGTAACCCGCCTCGCCCAGCCCGACCACCGCGCGCGCCGCCAGCAGCTGGCCGAAGTTGCGCGTGAACATGCACGAGATCGTCGCCAGGCTCCAGGCGGTGGCCATCACGGCGATGCTCTTCACGCGGCTGGCGCGGTCGGCGATCAGCGCCACCGGCAGCGCGCCCAGCGCCACCGTCACCGACACGATCGACACCAGCGCGCCGAGCTGTTTGTCCGACAGCCCCCACGCGGCCTTCATGTGCGGGAACAGCGACACGATGACCTGGCGGTCGACATAGTCGAACAGCATCAGCGCCAGCGTCATCGCAAACGCGAACCAGGCGGCGCCGCGGCCGGTCACGTAGGTGTCGGACGCGTTCGCCGGCGTGGGCAGGTAGGTGGCCATGGCTGGCTTGTCTCCAGGGGATCTCTGGGGGATCTCTAGGCGATCTCGAGGGGGCCGTCAGGGCACGAGCACGGTGGCACCCACCGTGCCGCGCGATTCGAGCGCGCGGTGTGCTTGCGCCGCGTCGGCCAAGGCAAAACGCTGCTTGGGCTCGCCGACGATCTTGCCGGCGCGCACAAGGCCGAACAGCTCGTCGGCCATGGCCAGCATGTGCGCGCGCGGCGTGGCGTAGTGGACCATCGCCGGGCGCGTCATCCAGATCGAACCCTTGACCGCCAGCAACGTGCTGTCCACCACCACCGGGCCCGAGCTGGTGCCGTTGCTGACGAAGCTGCCGCGTGGGCGCAGGCTGTTCAGCGAGGCCAGCAGCGTGTCCTTGCCCACCGAGTCGTAGACCACCGGCACGCCCTGGCCATCGGTGAGCTCGCGCACGCGCTTGGGGATCTGCAGCGCCATCTGCTCGGCCGACATGCCGCCGGTGACGATGGTGTGGGTGCAGCCGTGCGCGCGCGCCACCTCGGCCTTGGCCTCGGTGCTGACGGTGCCGATCATCGTCACGCCCAGCGCACGCGCCCATTGGCAGGCCACCAGGCCGACACCGCCGGCCGCCGCGTGGTACAGGATGGTCTCGCCGCCGTGCAGCGGGTAGACCTGACGGAACAGGTACTGCGCGGTCATGCCCTTCATCATCAGCGCCGACGCGCTCTCGTCGGACACGTCCGCCGGCAGCGGGATCAGCACCTCGGCCGGCATCACGCGCACGTCGGCGTACGCGCCTTGCGGCCCCAGCAGATAACCGACGCGGTCGCCGACTTGCACGTCGGTGACGCCGTCGCCCACCGCCTCGACCACGCCGACCGCGTCGCTGCCCAGGCCGCTGGGCAGCGGCGTCGGGTAGCGGCCGGTGCGGAAGTAGACGTCGATGAAGTTGACGGCGACGTAAGCGTGGCGCACACGCGCCTGGCCGGGGCCGGGCGCGCCGACCTCGACGTGCTCGAGCTCGAGCACCTCGGGGCCGCCGAGGCGATGGAAACGGATGGCTCGGGACATGAATCTCTCCTGCGAGGGGGTGTAGGACTGCTGCGGCATTCAGCCGGACGAGTGCGTCGCGCTGAGTTGGTCGATGAAGGCCTCGGCCTGCGGCCACTCGCCGTAGCCCGACGCCGGGTTCAGGTGGCCGACGGCGCCGAGGTCCACGCGCTCGCTGCCCCAGGCCTGCGCCAGCTCGGCGATGCGCTCGGCGTCGCCCAGCGGGTCGTTGCGGCTGGCGGCGACGATGCTGCGAAAGGGCAGCGGCAAGCGCGGCACCGGCAGCCAGCCGCCGGCGCGCAACTGCTCGAGCGTCGGGTAACCGTCGGGCATGGCCCGCTCGAAGTCCGCCGGGGCGGCGAGCAGCGCGCCGCGAACGGGGCCGCGCTTTTGCTGCGCCCAGTGCGCGACCATCACGCAGCCCGCGCTGTGCGCGACGATGACGACGGGTCCGCCGATCGCGCGCAGCGCGTCGTCGATCGCCGCCACCCGCGCCGCGCAGTGCAGATCCTCGCGCCCCGGGGGTGTCAGCGCGGCCACCGGGCGGCCCTGCGCGCGCAGCTTCGCTTCGAGCAGGGTCTGCCAGTGCTGCTCGACGTGGTCGCGCAGGCCGGGGACGATCAATACCGTGACCTCGTTCATTGCCTTGCTCACTGTTCCAGGCGGATGTCGAAGGCCTTGACGATCTGCGCGTTGCGCTCGTAGTCGCCCTTGACCATCTGCGCCAACTTGTCGGGGCTTTCGCTGACCGAAGGCTCGAAGCCGGCAGCGATCAGCCGGTCGCGCACCTTCGGCGACATCACGGCCTTCAGCGTGGCGATGTTGATCTGGCCGATCAACTCCGGTGGCAGCTTGGACGACACCACGGTGCCGACCCAGTTGCTGAAGTCGATGTCGGGGAAGCCCTGCTCGGCCATGGTCGGCACCTCGGGCAGGTGCACCGAACGCGTCTTGGCCGCCACGCCGAAGGCCTTCAGCTTGCCGCCCTTGATCAGCGGCAGCGACGTCGGCACGCCGTCGAACATGATGTCGACCTGCCCGCCCATCACCTGCTGCAGCGCCGCCGGCGAGCCGGGGAACGGCACATGCGTCAGGTCCAGCCCCGCCTTCTTCGCGAAGATCAGGCCCGCGTAGTGCGAGCTGGTGCCGGCGGTGTACGAAGCAAAGCTGCCCTTGCCGTCGTGGTGTGTCTTCAGGTAGCCGATCAGCCCCTTGACGTCGTTGGCCGGCACGCTGGATGCGGCTACCAGCACCATGTTGGCGCGGCCCACCATCGTCACCGGCTTGACGTCCTTGACCGGGTCGAAGCGGGTCTTCATCACCAGCGGCACCTCGGTCAGGATGTTGCTGGCCGCGATCAGCAGCGTCTGGCCGTCGGCCGGCGCGGCCTTCAGCGCCTCGACCGCGATCGCGCCGCCGGCGCCGGGTTTGTTCTCGACGATCACCGGCTGGCCGATCTGGGCCGACAGCGCGTCGGCGACCACACGCGCCACGATGTCGGCGGTGCCGCCGGCCGGCGCCGGCACCAGCACCTTCACCGGCTTGTTCGTCCAGGCCATCGCGGCCAGCGGTGCGGCCGCGACGGCGACGACGGCGAGCTTGGCCAAGCTCGCGCACCGCGCCACGCGCCGGCTGCGAGTTGGCGCGGCCTGGTGCAGGCTCGTGTACACCATCGCTCCTTCAGGCCGCCTTGCGCAGGAAACCCTGCTGGCCGCCCTTGGGGTTGGGCGCGAAGCCGTTGGCCGCCAGCGACTCTTCCACGGTGTCGTAGAACTCGCCGATCTTGAAGATCTTGCGCGCCTCCTTGCCGCTGGCGATGTCGCGGCCGAACTCGCGGCTGATGCGCACCAGCTGCTCGATCTGCTTGACTGTGCTCATCTTCTCGGTGCGCGACTGGTTCCACAGGTTGTCCTCGATGCCGCAGCGCACGTGCAGGCCCATCGCGATGCCCATCATGTTGATCGGCAGCACGTTGCGCATGCTGCTTTCCACCGTCAGCACGACGCGCTCGGGCATGGCGCGTAGGAAGTTGGCCAGGCTGTAGATCGTCGGCTGGTCCATGCCGCCGCCGATCGCCACCCAGTTGCACACCAGCGGGCCCTTGTAGATGCCGCGGCGCATCAGCCGCTCCACGGTCTCGAAGCTGTTGATGTTGTAGAACTGGAACGCGCTTTGGATGCGGCGCGCGTTGAGGCGGCGGATGTGCTCCTCGAAGAAGCTCGGGTTCGACGGCACGATCATGTTCGAGTAGGTCTCGAAGTTCGCCG
The DNA here is from genome assembly GCA_964477985.1 of uncultured Rubrivivax sp. Classification (GTDB taxonomy): domain Bacteria; phylum Pseudomonadota; class Gammaproteobacteria; order Burkholderiales; family Burkholderiaceae_C; genus Rubrivivax. Next base: position 19,671 of record CAYZGL010000001.1, read on the forward strand.
GGTCGGCCAGCGAGGTACCGGCGACGTCGCGGATGTCGAACTGCTCGCCGATGTTCATCTGCGAGGTGTTCACCGTCACCGTCACCTGGTCGGGCGTGGGTTCGAGCTCGGCGAGCATGTGGCGCGTGTCGTCGCTCAGCCACTTGGCGGCCGCACCCTCGCCCTCCGGCGCGAAGGAGATCGAACCGCCGACCTGCAGGATCATGTCGGGCACGGCCTTGCGGATGCCGGCGAGCAGTTCGTTGAACATCGACAGCCGCTTGCTGCCCTTGCCGTCGGCTTCACGCACGTGCACGTGCAGCACGGTGGCGCCGGCGTTGTAGCAGTCCACCGCCTTTTGCACCTGCTCGGCCATCGACACGGCGATGTCCTCGGGGAAGTCGGAAGGGATCCATTCGGGGCCGTAGGGCGCGGCGGTGATGACCAGCTTGTCCTGGTTTTCGGGGAAGAGGTGGCCGTCGAGGAAGTTCATGGTGTGTCCTTGATGTGAAAAGCGATGAGTTGCACGGATCTGGCAACGGGTGGTCAGGGTCGGTCAATACGTGGCCTCGCCGATGATCCCGGCGCGTTCCATCTTGCGGTGGCACGGCGGGTAGTCGATCACCGCGTAGTGCTGGGTCGAACGGTTGTCCCACATCGCCATCGAGTTGCGCTTCCAGCGCCAGCGCACCTGGTACTCGGGGATGAAGGCTTGGCTCACCAGGTAGCGCAGCAGGTCGGAGCCGCCGTGGGTGTAGTCCTGGCCGACGCGCACGTTGTCGGCGGTGTGGAAGTTGCTGAAGTGCGTGGTGAACGCGTTCACGAACAGGATCTTCTCGCCCGTCTCGGGGTGGGTGCGCACCACCGGGTGCTCGGCGTCGGGGAACTGCGCCTTCAGCGCCAGGCGCTTGTCGGCCGGCATCGCGGCGCCGAAGCTGGCTTCGATGCTGTGGCGCGCGCGCAGGCCGGCGATCTGCGTCTTGATGTGAGCGGGCAGCTTGTCGTAGGCCAGCACCATGTTGGCCCACATCGTGTCGCCGCCCACCGGCGGGCACTCGACGCAGCGCAGCACGCAACCGAAGGGCGGTTTCTCGCGCCAGGTGGCGTCGGCATGCCAGGCGTTCTCGTAGCGGTCGTTGGGCTGCTCAGGCGATTTGTAGATGCGCACCAGGCCGGGGTGGTCGGGGTCGCTGCCGGCCACCGGGTGGTCTTCCAGCTCGCCGAAGTGGCGCGCGAAGGCCACGTGCTCGGCGCGCGTGATGTCCTGGTCGCGGAAGAACAGCACGCGGTACTGCAGCAGCAGCTTGCGGATCTCGGCCACCAGGCCCGGGTCGCGCGACGCGGCGCCGAGGTCGACGTTGGACAGCTGCGCGCCGATGGCGCAGGTCAGCGGCTCGACCTTGATCGAATCGGGCAGCGAGCCGGCGCGCACGACGGCGGGGGCTTGTGGTACGGCTGTGTTCATGTGGGGGTCTCCTGCGGTTTGCTGCGGCGCGGTGGCCGCTGTCGATGGCAGGAATTCTTGGGCGACGAGGCGCCGAAGGCCCCCCCACCGTAGAGGGGGGAGGTGCCTGTCGCTGCCACCTTCGCGGCGGCAGCAGCAAGGCGGCTCGCACGTGATGGAAGGCCCGCCGCCGTCAGGCGGCTTCGAGCAGGCCCAGGATGCGCGCGCGCTGCACCACCTGCTTGCGCGTGCCGGCGTCGAGCTTGGCGAACAGGTTCTTCATGTGCCACTTGATCGTGGCCTCGCCCACCTGCATCGCCAGGCCGATCTCCTTGTTCGACAGGTTGCGCGCCAGCAGCTCGAGCACCTCGCGCTCCTTGGGCGTCAGCGCCATGCTCGGCGGCGAACGCAGCCGCGCGGCATCGGCCGGTGGTGCCGGCGCGCGCATCGGCGCGGCCAAGGGGCCGGCACGCGTGGTGTCGGCGGGCGTGTCGAGCTGCTGGCGGGCCCAGTCGCCCAGCGCCGGGTGGGCGTCGTCGAACACACGCAGCAGCCCGTAGGCCTGCGCCAGCCCGGCGGCTTCGCGCAACAGCTCGAGCGCGCGCTCGCCGCAGCGGTCCAGCGCATAGGCGCGCAGGCCCAGCAGTTCGATGCGCAGCCGGCCCTGCTTGCGTGCCAGCGCCAGCTGCTCGGCGCGTGCCAGGGGTTCGAGTGCGGCACGCCACTGCTGCGCGGCGATGGCCGCATGACTCAGCGCCATCTCGCGCAGGATCTCGACGCTGTCGCGCCACAGCCGCCCCTGCGGCGCGGCCGCATCGGCCAGCAGCGCGTCGATGCGCGCGCACAGCTCGCGGCAGGTCTCGGGGCGAAAGCGCCGCGCGTGCAGCCGCACCTGGTCGGCCAGGCTGGCGATGCACAGCCGCGGCAGGCGCCGCGACTCGCCCACCGCGTGCATCGCCCACAGCAGCTCGAAGGCGCGGTTCTCGGCGCCCTGCGCGGCCGCGGCACGCGCGGCGGTGCGGTAGCCCATCAGCACGGCCTCGGGCATGCCGCTGCGCTCGAGCACGTCCAGCCGGTTGGCCAGCAGCGCGGTGGCCTCGGCGGGCTGGCCGCGCTCCCACACCGCCGCGGCGAGCAGCGCGCCCAGCATCGTGGCGAAGGCGCTGCGCCGGCCGAGTTCGGCTTCGGCCTGCGCCAGCGCCGGGCGCAGCTGCTTCTCGGCCAGCAGCACCTGGCCTTCCCACAGGTAGCTCAGCCCGGCGATCAGGTCGCCCCAGCGGCCGACGTACGCCAGCGCGCGCTGCGCCGGGCCGGGCTGCGCCTGCTGCATGCGCAGCCGCGCCAGCGCGGGCTGGCCTTCGAGCAGCGTGCGAAAGGCCGAGCGGTTGGCGTGGATCTTCAGCAGCAGCGGATCACGCAGCGGCGGCGCCTCGGCCCAGCGGTCGTGCAGCGCGGCAAAACGGTCGGGGTCGTCGGCGAAGACCGCGGCGCCGCTGAGGATCAGCGCGCATTCGCATTGCAGCGCCGGATCGACCTGCGGCCGTGCCAGCAGCCGCTCGACCAGCCTGCCGGCTTCGGCATGGCGCTCGCTCAAGCCCAGCGACCAGGCCGCGGCCAGCAGCACGCGCGGGCGCTGCTCCAGCTCCTCGGGCGGCAGCCGCGCCAGCCATTCGAGCGCGTTGCTGTGGCGCCCGCGCGTCATCACCGATTCGTACAGGCTGCGCTCGGCCAGCGCGTAGGCGCGGTCGCGCTGGCCCGCGTCCAGCGCGTGCCTGGCGGCGTCGTCGAGCAGCCCCTGCGCGGCCAGCCAGTCGGCGGCGCGGCAGTGCATCGCGGCGCGCGTGTCGGCCGGCAGCGCAGACAAGCGCTCGCGCAGCAGCTCGCGCGCCATGCTGTGCATGCGCAGCCACTCGCTGCCCTCGGCGGCGACGAACACCGGCGTGTCGCGCGCCAGCCGCGCCAGCCGCTCGGGCGCATCGTCGCGGCCGCTGACCGCCTGGCACAGCGCGGGATGCAGCAAATCGAGCAGCGCGATGTGCGTCAGGAAGGCCACGTCGCCGGCGTCGAGGTTGGCCAGCAGCAGCTCGACGAAATGCTGGCGCAGCGCCCCGCCCTGCGCGCCCGGCGTCAGCGACGCCACGCGCGCATCGCCGCCGCCGGCGATGGCCGACAGCGCCAGCTGCAGCCCCAGCGGCCAGCCTTCGCTGAGCTCATGCAGCCGGGCGGCGGCGTCGTCGTCGACGCGCTCGCCGAAGCGCTTGTGCACCAGCTGCAGCGTCTCGTCCAGCCGCAGCCGCAGCAGCTCGGGCCCGATCAGCGTGCACTGGCCGTAGTCGATGAGGTCGTCGATCGCCAGCCGGCACTCGCTGCGCGCCGCCAGCACCACGCGCAGGTTGGGCGGCGCGTTGTGCAGCAGGTAGGTCAGCAGTTCGCGCGCGTCGTCAGGCAGCCGTTCGACCTCGTCGACGATCAGCACCACGTCCAGCGCGCTTTGTGCCAGCTCGGCCAGCCACAGCGTGACGCCCTCGAGCGCATCGGGCGGCGGCGACTCGAGCAGCGTGGGGCCGAAGCCGGGCCGGGCCGCGGCGCTGCGCACGGCCAGCACCAGCGCCTGCAACAGGCGCTTCGGGCTGTCCTGCGGTTGCGCCAGCACCCAGGCCACCACGGCGCCGCGCGCCAGGTGTTCGAGCCGCCACGACGCCAGCAGCGAGGTCTTGCCGAAGCCGGCCGGCGCCTGCACCAGCACCACCGGCTGCGCACCCAGCCGCGCATCGGCCGACGACAGCCGCGCTCGCGGCAGCAGCTCGCGCGCCACGCGCGGCGGCATCACCTTCAGCAGCAGGTCGTCGTGGGGGTTCATCGCGGCGCATCGCTTCGGTTGGCCGGCCATGCTAAGGCAGCCGCGCGCCGCGTACCGCCCGCGGCCCCCCCTTCGGGAGTAGGCCGCGGCGCGGGCGCGGCTCCTAGATTTGCGCCGTCGTCCATCGACGCGGCCCCCACCTTCCGGAGAAACCCATGTACCGCCACCTGCTGGTACCGATCGACGACAGCGACCTGTCGATCGGCGTCGTCGGCAATGCCGTCGGCCTGGCGCGCGCCGTCGGCGCGCGCATCACCTTCTTTCACGCCGTCGCCGACCCGGCGCGCTCGGTGGCGGGCGACGCCGAGCTGCTGCGCATCACCGCGCACGACGACTACGACTACGCCTACACCGGCAAGGCGCGCGAGCTGCTGGCCAAGGCCGAGGCCGCGGCGCATGCGCTGGGTGTGCCCTGCAGCGCGCTGCAGCGCCCCGGCGACAAGCCTTCCACCGCCATCGTCGAAGCCGCCCGCGCCAGCGGCTGCGACCTGATCTTCATGGCCTCGCACGGCCGCCGCGGCCGCCTCGGCATGGCGCTGGCGTCCGAGACGCTGCAGGTGCTGATGCACGCCGGGCTGCCGGTGCTGGTGTCGTCCACCGGCGAGCCCAAGCCGCCGGCGCACGCGATCGGCATCATCCGCGACGAGCACCGCTCGCTGGCCGCGGTGATGCATGCCTGGATGCACACGCTGGCCGAGGCGCGCCGCGCCGGCACGGCCGCCGACGCGGCACAGATGCAAGGCATCGTGCGCTACCTGCGGGAATTTCCGCTGGCGCTGCACCACCCGAAGGAGGAGCAGCACCTGTTCCGGCGGCTGCGCGAGCGCACCGACGCCTTCGATGCCGAACTCGACGAACTCGGCCACCAGCACCACCGCGACGAGGCGATGGTCGCCGAACTGGCGGCGCTGGTCGATGTGCTGCAGCGCTGCGGCAGCGCCGAAGCCGCTGCCACCGCGACACGCGCGCTGGACGATGCGGTGCAGGCCTACGCCAGCTTCCTGTGGGAGCACATGGGCCGCGAGGAAAGCGTGATCCTGCCCGCGGCGCAGCAGTACCTCAGCGACGCCGACTGGGTCGAGATCGACCGCGCATTCATGGAGAACCGCAAGCTGACCGCAAGCGGCGGGCTCGACAAGAGCTACCGCCAGCTGTTCTCGCGCATCGTCAACACCGCCTGAAGCCCGGCGCCCCCCACGCAAGAGGGGGCCGCGACGCACTGCCCCTTCGCACAATCTCTGCGCCGACCACGCCACGGCCGCAAGGCCAAACAGAACACAAACCATGAACAGCACCCATCGCTTCGCCTTCGCCCCCACGGGCCTGGCCGCCGCGGCCGCCGCGGCCCTCGTGCTCGCCGCCGCGCCGGCGCAGGCCTTCGAGTTCGACACCGGCAACCCCGAGCTGACGGTGCGCTGGGACAACACGCCGCGCGTCAACCTGGGCATGCGCACCGAGCAGCGCGACAACCTGATCGGCAACAACCAGCTCTACGACGAAGGCACCTACAGCTTCGACCGCGGCGACCTGGTGGCCGCACGGCTGGACTGGTTCAGCGAACTCGACGTGATCTGGCAAAAGCGCTTCGGCGCTCGCGTCAGCGCGCAGGCCTGGTACGACGGCGCCTACGGCAGCTACGGGCGCTCGAACCCGAAGTTCGCTTCGATCGCCAGCTACGTCGGCAACCGCTTCACCGACTACACGCGCGACCTGTACCGTGGCCCGGACGCCGAGTTCCTCGATGCCTTCGTCTTCGGCCGCTTCGACCTGGGCGAGGTGCCGCTGACGGTCAAGCTCGGCCGCCACTCGCTGTACTGGGGCGAATCGCTGTTCGTCAACGGCAACCTGAACAGCATCGCCTATGCGCAGAACCCGCTGGACCTGCAAAAGGGCTTCGCCACGCCCGGCGCCGAAGCCAAGGAGCTGTTCCGCCCGCTGAACCAGATCTCGGCGCAGGCCGCACTGACCGACGAGCTGACGGTGATGGGGCAGTACTTCCTCGAGTGGGACTCGTTCCGCTTCCCCGAAGGCGGCACCTTCCTCGGCCCGGTGGACTTCGCCTTCCGCGGCCCGCAGCGCCAGTACCTCGGCCGTGCGCCCAACGGCGCGCCGATCTGGGCCTACAACGGCGGCAACATCAACCCCGACGAGCGCGGCGACTTCGGGCTCGGCGCGCGCTGGAGCCCGCAGTGGCTGGACGGCACGCTGGGCGCGTACTACCGCAACTATTCCGACAAGCTGCCGCAGCTGCTGCGCACCAAGGGCGGCCTGAACGGCCAGTACAACCTGGTGTACGCCGACCACATCAGCCTGTACGGCCTGAGCCTGGCGAAGAACATCGGCGGCGTCAGTGTCGGCGCCGAGCTGTCCTACCGCGCCAACACGCCGCTGAACGCGGTGGTGCTGGGCAACGCCACCGCGGCCGGCGTGCTGCCGGGCGGCGAGACGGCCGGCCCGCGCGGCAACACCGCCAACGGCCTGGTCAACGTGCTCGGCGTGATCCCGAAGACCGAACTCTTCGACGCCGCCACCTGGGCCGCCGAGCTGGTGTGGGCGCACCTGGTGTCGGTGCGCAGCGGGGCTAACCTGTTCATGGGCGAGGGCTACGCGCCCTGCGCCGGCAAGGACAAATGGGACGGCTGCACCACCGGCAACTACTTCGGCATGTCGGCCGCGTTCACGCCGACCTGGTACCAGGTGTTCCCGGGCGTGGACCTGTCGGCGCCGATGGCCATCTTCGGCGGCCTGTCGGGCAACGCGCCGACGGTGTTCGGCGGCAACCAGGGCAACGGCAACTACGCCATCGGCCTGGGTGCCGACGTGTACCAGAAGTACCGCTTCGACCTGAAATACATCGACTACTTCGGCCACACCAAGGACAACGGCACGATGGTCACCGCGCAGAACGGCTTCACCACGCTGCTGAAGGACCGCGGCTCGGTGTACCTGACCTTCAAGACCACCTTCTGACTTTCAAACTGGAGACGACGATGAAACTGCAACACACCCTGCTCGCCGGCGCGATCGCCGCCCTGATGACCAGCCTTGCGGGCACCGCCGCACACGCGGCGATCACCGCCGAACAGGCCAAGGCGCTGGGCAGCACGCTGACCGCCGTCGGCGCCGAGAAGGCCGGCAACAAGGACGGCAGCATCCCCGCCTACGACGGCGGCCTGACCAAGCCGCCGGCCGGCTTCAAGGCCGGCGACGGCGTGCGCCCGAACCCCTACGCCAACGACAAGCCCAAGTTCAGCGTCGACGCCAAGAACATGGCGCAGTACGCCGGCAACCTGACCGAAGGCACCAAGGCGCTGCTGCAGCAGTACCCCGACTTCCGCATCGACGTGTACCCGACGCACCGCAGCGTCGCCTTCCCGAAGTTCGTGCTCGACAACACCGCGAAGACCGCGCTCACCGCCAACACCAGCAACGGCGGGCGCTCGATCGAAGGCGCGCATGCCGGCTTCCCGTTCCCGATCCCCAAGGACGGCTACGAGGCGATGTGGAACCACCTGGTGCGCTTCAACGGCCAGGCCTACGAATCGAAGTACCGCAACCTGACGATCGACTCCAGCGGCCGCGCCACGCTGGCCACCGAAGGCAACAGCGTGCAGGAGTATCCGTACTGGGACCCGAGCAAGAGCAGCGCCGAGACCTACTGGCGCATGAAGCTGAGCTACACCGCACCGGCACGCCGCGCCGGCGAGGCGCTGCTGCTGGTCGACCCGCTGGACATCGGCGCCAAGGACCGCCGCGCCTGGAGCTACCTGCCCGGGCAGCGCCGCGTCAAGGTGGCGCCCGACTTCTCCTTCGACACGCCCAACCCCGGCACCGCCGGCGGCAACACCTTCGACGACGTGTTCATCTTCAACGGCTCGATGGACCGCTACGACTTCAAGCTGGTGGGCAAGAAGGAGATGCTCGTGCCCTACAACGCCTATGCCGCGGTGTACGGCGCCAAGCAGGACGAACTGCTCAAGCCGCACTTCCTGAACCCCGACCTGGTGCGCTGGGAGCTGCATCGCGTGTGGGTGGTGGAAGCGACGCTGCGCGAGGGCAAGCGCCACGTCTACGGCAAGCGCACCTTCTATCTGGACGAGGACTCGTGGGCGGCGCTGGCCTCGGACGAGTACGACGCACGCGGCCAGATCTACCGCGCCGGCTTCGCCTACATGGCACCGAGCTACGACCTGCCGGCGCCGTACACCGACATGTTCAGCACCTACGACCTGATCGCGCGCAGCTATTCGCTGACCGGCTTCATCGCCGAGACCGGCGGCGTCAAGCACACCAAGCCGCTGGCCGACCGCGAGTGGACCGCCGACGCGCTGGCCGGCTCGGGCGTGCGCTGAAAGCCGATGCGGCGTGGGGCCCGCAAGGCGGCTGCACGCCGCTCAGCCGAGCGGATTGATGCACTTCAGCCCGGCGAAGCGCCTGAAGTCGTTGTCGGTCGATGCCATGGCATAGCCGCGCTCGATCGCCAGCGCGGCGAGGTGCACGTCGGTCGTCAGGTTGCCCGCCGTACCGGCGGCTGCGATCAGGTTCTTCATGATCGCCCAGTGGCGCTCGCCCGGCACCACCAGACCCGCGCACGGCAACGCGAACCACTCGTCCAGATAGGCCATCGCAGCCTGCGGCGTCAGCGGCTTGCGCATGACCTTGGGATGCGTCGTGATGCGCAGAAACGCGAGCACGACCACCCACGCCATGCCGACCTGCGCCGAACCCGAAAGCACCGTCTCGAGCCAGCGCCGCACCGTCTTGTGATGTACGGCATCGGCGTCGATCGCGTAGATCAGGACGTTCGCGTCGAGAAGGATCATTTGCGCTGCAGCAGCTTGCGGGCGATTTCCTGGTCCTCGAGCGCGTCGGCCAGCACCAGGGCCTTGTCGATGTCCAGCCCGGCACGCACGCCGCCCAGCGCGGCCGGCTTCAGGCGGTAAGCCTTGGCGGGCTCGATCACCTTGCGCGCGGCCAGGCCGGCGCGCAAGGTCTCGTTGACTACCTGCTTGAAGGACTTGCCCGATTCGTGGGCCGCGTTCTTGAGCGCGGCGGCGATGGCTTCCTCGAGCGTCAGGGTCGTGCGCATGGCGGCATCTTAGCAGCGCCAGATGCAGCATCAAAGCATCAAACAGCGCCGTCCCACCTCGCACGCCGAAGCCGGCGCCGGGCCAGCGCGCGGCGCCGCGCTTCGCGCTTCGAGCTGCCAGCGCCGAGCGCCCGCCACGACGATGCGGCGGCTGCGCGGCGAGACCGCCGCGGCCGCCCTGACGCACGGCACCCATGCTCGCCGCCCCCCGCCAAGAGGGGGCCCTGGGCGCACCGCGCTGTCCAGAATTCTTCCCACGGTCCGACCCTGCGCAGCCTCGGCGCGCAAGCCCCTCAACCCCACGGGCCGCAGCACGGGAGACAACGATGTTCAAACCTGCCCTCGCCGCGGCGCTGGCCCTGGTCTGCGCCGTCGCCGCAGTGCGGGCCGCCGCACCCGCCGACCCGTGGCGCGACGTGCTCGACGTGCCGGCGGCGGCCAGCCCGCTGGCGCAGCGCGCATTGATCAACGGCATCGCGCAAGCCGGCGAGCGCCTGGTCGCGGTCGGCCAGCGCGGCCATGTGCTGCTGTCCGACGACCAGGGCAAGAGCTGGCAGCAGGCCAAGGTGCCTGCCAGCTCCGACCTGGTGGCGGTGGCCTTCGCCACGCCCACGCAAGGCTGGGCGGTGGGCCACGACGGCATCGTGCTGCGCAGCGACGATGCCGGCGCCAGCTGGGCCCGCGCGCTCGACGGCCGCCAGGCCGGCGCGGCGATGCTCGACTTCTACCGCCGCGAGGCCGCCAGGCTGGTCGACGAGAAAGCCTCCGCCGCGCTGCTGCAGGAAGCCGAGCGCTTCGCCGCGCAGGGGCTGGAGAACCCCTTCCTCGACGTCGCGTTCGAGAACGCGTCGACCGGCTGGCTGGTCGGCGCCTTCGGCCTGATCTTCCGCACCACCGACGGCGGTGCCAGCTGGCAGCCCATGCTGCATGCCACCGACAACCCGAAGGCATTGCACCTGTACGCGGTGCGCGTGGTCGGCGGCAAGGTCTACGTCGCCGGTGAACAAGGGCTGCTGCTCGAGCTCGACCGCGCCAGCGACCGCTTCCGCACGGTCGAACTCCCGTACAAGGGCACGCTGTTCGGCATCACCGGCACCAAGCGCGCGCTGCTGGTGCACGGCCTGCGCGGCACGCTGCTGCGCAGCATTGACGCCGGGCGCAGCTGGCAGGCGGTGGACACCGGCTTGCAGGTCGGCCTGACCGCCAGCCACACCGATGCGCAAGGGCGCATCGCCATCGCCAGCCAGGCCGGCCACGTGCTGATCAGCCGCGACGACGGCGCCAGCTTCGCGCCGGTCAAGCTCGACCCGCCGCTGCCGGCCGCGGCCGTGGCGCTGGTCGGCCCCGCGGCCATCGTCATCGGCGGCCCGCGCGGCCTGGCGCCCGCGGCGCTGCCGGCGCAGCCCTGACCCTTCGCAGACTTCACACCCCACGACCATGCACGTCTCCACCACCAACGACCAGCCCTTGCCGGGCGGCCTCGACGCCTTCGATCCGAACACCGGCTCGCTGCTGGAGCGGCTGGTGTTCAACCACCGCCGCGCGGTGATCGTGCTGTGCGCACTGATCACGCTGGCGCTGGGCTTCCTGGCCGCAACGAGGTTGACGCTGAACGCCAGCTTCGAGCGCATGCTGCCGCTCAGCCACCCCTACATCCAGAACTACCTGGAAAACCGCAACGAGTTGCGCGGCCTGGGCAACGCGCTGCGCATCGTCGTCGCCAACCCCGGCGGCGACATCTACGACCCCAAGTACCAGGACACGCTGCGCAAGATCCACGACGAGCTGGTGCTGACGCCCGGCGTGGACCGCGCCTGGGTCAAGTCGCTGTGGTCGCCGGCGGTGCGCTGGACCGAGGTCACCGAAGAGGGCTTCCGCGGCGGCCCGGTGATGCCCGACAACTACGACGGCTCGGCCAAGGCGACCGAACAGCTGCGCGGCAACATCGCGCGCTCCGGCATCGTCGGCAGCCTGGTCGGCAACGACTTCAAGTCGAGCATGATCGTCGTGCCGCTGCTCGACAGGGACCCGAAGAGCGGCCAGCGCATCGACTACCGCGCGCTGTCGCAGCAGATCGAGAGCATCCGCGCCAAACACGAGCAGGTCAGCGAAGGCAAGCCGGCGGCGGTGAAGATCCACGTCATCGGCTTCGCCAAGCTGGTGGGCGACCTGATCGATGGCTTGCTGCGCGTCGCGCTGTACTTCGCCTTCGCCGCCGTGGTGGCCGCGGCCATCATCTACTACTACACGCGCTGCGTGCGCAGCACGGTGCTGGTGCTGGGCTGCTCACTGGTGGCGGTGCTGTGGCAGCTGGGGCTGGTGGCGGCCTTCGGCTTCGAGATCGACCCCTATTCGATCCTGGTGCCCTTCCTCGTCTTCGCCATCGGCGTGAGCCACGGCGCGCAGAAGATGAACGGCATCATGCAGGACATCGGCCGCGGCGCGCACAAGCTCGTCGCCGCGCGCTACACCTTCCGCCGCCTGTTCCTGGCCGGGCTCACCGCGCTGCTGGCCGACGCGGTGGGCTTCGCGGTGCTGATGGTGATCGACATCCCGGTGATCCAGGACCTGGCGCTGACGGCCAGCATCGGCGTGGCGGTGCTGATCCTGACCAACCTGATCCTGCTGCCGGTGCTGCTGTCCTATGTCGGCGTCAGCCCGGCCGCCGCGGCGCGCAGCCTGCGCGGCAACGACATGGCGCCGCGCGGCCTGAACCGCATCTGGGGGTTGCTCGAGCGCTTCACCGAACGGCGCTGGGCCACGGCCGCGGTGCTGGGCTCGGCGCTGCTGCTGGGCTTCGGCGTGCTCGCCAGCACGCAGCTGAAGATCGGCGACCTCGATCCCGGCGCCCCCGAGCTGCGCGCCGACTCGCGCTACAACCGCGACAACGCCTACATCACCGCCCACTACGCGCTGTCCAGCGACCCCTTCGCGGTGATCGTCAAAACCGCCAAGGAAGGCTGCCTGAAGTACGAGACGCTGGTCGAGGCCGACCGGCTGAGCTGGGCGCTGCAGCAAGTGCCGGGCGTGCAGACCACGGTGGCGCTGCCCGACGCGGTGCGCCGCATCACCGCCGGCAGCTTCGAAGGCAGCCCGAAGTGGCTGACCATCGCGCGCAACCAGGACGTGCTGAACTACGGCGCGCAGCAGGCCAGTGTCAACAACCCCGACCTGTTCAACACCGAGTGTTCGGTGATGCCGGTGATCGCCTACCTGGCCGACCACCGCGCCGAAACGCTGGACCGCGTGGTGCGCTCCAGCGCCGAGTTCGCCGCCGCGCACAGCACGCCCGAGCGCCGGTTCCTGCTTGCCGCAGGCAGCGCCGGCATCGACGCCGCCACCAACATCGTGGTGCGCCAGGCCTGGACGCAGATGCTGCTGCTGGTCTACGCGGCCGTCACCGTGCTGTGCTTCATCACCTTCCGCAGCTGGCGCGCGGTGGTCGTCGCGATCGTGCCGCTGGTCGTGACCTCGTTCCTGTGCGAGGCACTGATGGTGGCCTTGGGCATCGGCGTCAAGGTGGCGACGCTGCCGGTGGTGGCGCTGGGCGTGGGCATCGGCGTGGACTACGCGCTGTATCTGCTGAGCATTCAGCTGGCGCAGCAGCGCGTCGGCGTGCCGCTGCGCGAGGCCTACCGGCGCGCGCTGCAGTTCACCGGCAAGGTGGTGGTGCTGGTGGGGGTGACGCTGGCCGCCGGCGTGGTCACCTGGGCCTTCTCGCCGATCAAGTTCCAGGCCGACATGGGCATCCTGCTGGCGTTCATGTTCGTGTGGAACATGGTCGGCGCGGTGATCCTGATCCCGGCGCTGTCGCACTTCCTGCTGCCCGGCGGGCTGCAGGCGCGGCAGGCGCGCCCGGCCGTCGGCGCGGCTGCGGCGGCCTGAGCGACGCTGCGCATCGGCGGTTCGAGTGTCGGCCCGATGACGGGTGCACGCGGCGGCGGCGCCCCCACGCACCTGCACAATGTCGTCGCATGATGCAAGCCTGCTGGCCCATCGGGCTGCTGGCGCTGACACTGGCGGCCACGGCCGCCGGGCAGCGCCCGCCGAGCGACGCGCCCATCCAGCCCGCGGCCGAAGGCAGCTCGCGCTTCATCGACCCCGACGACGGGCAGTTCGACCTGAGCTCGTTCCTCGAGAACCCGCGCGGCTTCCTGCCGATCCCGATCGTCATCACCGAACCCGCGGTCGGCTACGGCGGTGGTGTGGCCGGCATGTTCCTGCGCCCGCGGCACGAGGCGGGTCGCGAGGGCTGGGCCAGGCCGAACATCTCCGGCGCCGGGCTCTTCGGCACCGAAAACGGCACCTGGGGCGCGTTCGCCGGCGACGTCAGCCTGTGGCTCGACGGCAGGCTGAAGACGCTGGCCGGCGCCGGCACCGGCCGCGCCAACCTCGACTTCTACGGCGCCGGCTTGCATCTGCCGCTGCTCGACCGGGGCGTGCGCTATTCGCTGCAGTTCAGCGGCGCCGTGGCGCAGGCCAGTTGGCAGCTGGCGCCGAAGTCGCCATGGTGGCTGGGGCTGCGCTACGTCTACGCCGACATCGACCCGACGCTGCGCGACGAGGCGCGCTTTCCCGGGCTGGCCGAGGCGGTGCGCGTCAAAGTCTCGGCGCCGACCGCGATCCTCGAATACGACAGCCGCGACAACGTCTTCACGCCGACCGAGGGCCTGTACGCCGAAACCTCGTACCTGGCGTCGCGGCGCTCGCTCGGCGCCAGCGACGACTTCGACCGTTTCCAGCAACTGCTCACCGGCTGGCTGCCGTTGCAGCCGCGGCTGACCTTCGGCGCCCGCGGCAACTATGCGTGGGCCTCGTCGGACACGCCCTTCTTCCTGCGCCCCTTCATCGTGCTGCGCGGCGTGCCCGCAGTGCGTTATCAGGGCGACCAGGCGGCGTCGGGCGAGGCCGAACTGCGCTGGCAGTTGCACGAGCGCTGGAGCGTGGTCGCCTTCGGCGGTGCCGGCGCCACGCGCACCAGCCGGCCCAACGATGTGCTGCGGCAAAGCGTGGGCAGCGGGGGGGCGGGCTTTCGCTACGAGCTGGCGCGCAAGTTCGGCCTGAACGCCGGCATCGACGTCGCGCACAGCCCCGGCACCACGGCCATCTACTTCGTCGTCGGCAACGCCTGGTTCAGGCCCTGAGGCCGACCGCGTCTGCCAGCCCATGCCGCGATGCGCCGCCGCCACCACCCGAATGGGTGCGCCCCGGAGCCGCAGCGCAGCCACGCAGACCCGTGGCGCAGCGCGCGGCGAACTATCCGCCGCCCTTCGGCCGGGGTTTGGGCGCGGCATCGCGCTCGCGCCCCGGGCCGTGCTCAGGCTGGCGGGGCTGCGCGTTCATGCCTGCCCAGCCCATGAAGACCTGGTAGCCCAGCGCGAGCAGCGTTGCACCCACGAACATGCCCAGGATGCCCGCGGCGGCCATTCCGCCCAGCGCGCCGAGCAGGATCACCGGCATCGGCGCGTCGACGCCGTGGCCCAGCATCAGCGGCTTCAGCACGTTGTCCATCAGGCCGCACACGGCCAGCAGCACGGTGTAGACCGTGGCCTCGGCCGTGCCGTAGCCGCCGCTGAGCCACAGGTAGGCGATGGCGGGCAGCGTGACCAGCAGCGCCGGCAGTTGCGCAATGCCCAGCACCAGCACGGCGATGGCGAGCACGCCGGCCCAGGGCACGCCGGCCACCAGCAGGCAGATGCCGATCAGCAGGGCCTGGATGAAGGCCACGCCGATGACGCCCTGCGCCACCGCACGGATGGTGCTCGTCGCCAGATGGGCGTACTCGACGCCGTGTTCCTCGTCGGCCAGGCGCGCGAAGATGGCGCGGCTGGCGCGATCGCCGCCCTCGCCGAAGGCCATGACGATGCCGGCGACGATCAGCGCGCCGAGGAACTGCAGGATGCCGCCGCCGATGCTGGCGACCATCGCCAGCGCCCCCTTGGCCAGTTCGCCGATCTTCGGCTGCAGGCTGCGCACCAGCCCCGGCAGGTCGTCGTGGGCCGCCTGCCACACGCCGTGGACCCTGTCGCCGATCAGCGGCAGCTTCGATAGGCCCGGGCGCGGCGGGGGGATGCGCAACGTGTCCTGCTGCACGTCGCTGATCAGCTGGCGCACCGAATCGCCCAGCGAGCCCAGCAGCACGGCCGTGGGCACCACGATCAGCACCACCGCCAGCACGGTGACCAGCACCGCGGCCAGGCCCTGCCGGCCTGCGATGCGCCGGGCAACAGCCTGGTGCAGCGGGTACATGGCGACGGCCAGGATCAGCGCCCACACGACCAGCACCAGGAACGGCGCCAGCACCCGGTAGCACAGGTAGGCCAGCAGCAGGATCAGCCCGGCGCGTATCAGCACGTCGAGCATGCTCCTGCTGGCCGGCGGACCCGGTGCCCGATCGGGCTTCACGGGCTGGTTCATCAGCGCGTTCCTCGAGCGTTGTCTGCCACCCCGGCCGCCTCGCACACGCGCAGCAGCTCGGGCACCGTGCGCACGCCGATCTTGTCCATCACGCGGCCGCGGTGCTGCTTGACGGTCTGCTCGGCGATGGCCAGGTCGGCGGCGATCTGCTTGTTCAGCCGGCCGCGGATCACGTGCGCCATGATCTCGCGCTCGCGCGCCGACAGCCGGCCGATGCGTTCGCGGCTGGCCTCGCGTTCGGCCCCAAGGCGCCGCTCGGCAGCGTTTCGCTGCAGGGCCTTGCGCACGGCGGCGATCAGGGCTTGGTCGTCGGCCGGCTTGACCAGATAGTCCACGGCACCCAGCTTCATCGCCGCGACGCCGGACTCGGCATCGCTGTCGCCGCTGAGGAACACCACTGGCGGTGCAGCGTCTTCTTGCCGCAGCTGCTGCAGCAGTTCCAGGCCCGAGCGGCCCGGCATGCGGTGGTCGAGCACGAGGCACTCGACCTGGGCGAGGCAGGCGCCGGCAAGGAACTCGTCGGCCGAAGCGAAGGCTGCCACCTGCCAGCCCGCCGCGGCGAACAGCCGGCCGAGGCTTTCGCGCACCGCGGCGTCGTCGTCGACCACGGCCACCACCGGCGCGTCCGCGGCCGGCGCGCTTTGCGGCGCCGGCCCCTCGGCCGCAGCCAAGGCTGCAGGCGCGGCGGCGGCGCGCGGCAGCTCGAAGCGCAGCGTCACGCCGCGATCGGCGTTGGGCAGCAGCTCGATGCGCCCGCCGTGCGCCTGCACGATCGAGCGGCAGATCGGCAGCCCGAGCCCCAGGCCTTCGCCGCGCGCCGTCCAGAACGGCTCGAACACCGCGTCGCGGTGCTCGGGCGCGATGCCGGGGCCGCGGTCGCCCACCGCCACCACCACGCGGCCGTGGCCTTCGTCGGCCACCGCGACCCGCAGCACGCGCTGCTCGCGCGGGCAGGGCTGCATCGCCGCGGCCGCGTTCATCACCAGGTTGAGCGCCACCTGCTCGATCTGCGCCTTGTCCGCGATCGCCCAGCAGCCGCTCGCCAGCTCGGCCTCGACGCGCACGCCGCGGTCCCGCAGTTCCACCGCCAGCAACTGCAGCACTTCGCGCAGCGTGGCCGCGACGTCGATGCGCTCGCGCTGCATGTCGTGCGGGCGCAGCAGCGCGCGCATCGAGCGGATCGTCTCGGCCGCGCGCTTGTCGTCGCGCACCACCGCCTGCAGGATGGCGCGCATCTCGCCGCGCTTCGGTTCGCCGCGCTCGAGATAGGCGAGCCCGGCCTGCGCGTTGCTGAGGATGGCCGCCAGCGGCTGGTTCAGCTCGTGCGCGATGCCGGCGCCGAGCGCTGCGATGCGCGCCACGCGGTCGACGTGCCAGAGCCGGCCGCGCAGGCGCCGCGCCTCTTCTTCGGCGCGGGTGCGCGCGATGGCGCCGGCGATCAGTTCGCCGATGATCTTCAGGCGCGTGATGGCCGGCTCGGGCCAGGGGTGGGCGCGGCGCAGCCCGCCGAAGGACAGGGCCCCGACGATGCGGCCGCCGACACGCAGCGGCAGCGACAGGTGCGAACGCAGCCCGATGCGCCGGCAGCGTTCGGCGTCGACCGTGGCCTGCGCCGGCAGCCCGTGCGGCAGATCGGGCAGCGCGACGACGCACCCGGCGCGGATCTGGCCGATCACCCAGGGTTCGACGCCGTTGCGCGGCCCGCGCGGCAGCGGCTCCAGGCCGGCGGCGGCCACCGAGCGCACCACGCTGAAGCTGCCGTCGGGCACGAATTCGCCGTAGGTGCAGCGGTCGTAGCCGAGGCGCGCCACGAGCTGCGCCAGCGCGGCCTCGACTTCGGCTTCGATGCCGTCGATGCCGGCGTTGGCCAAACGCAGCGACAGCTCGGCGAGCAGCGCTTCGAAACCGGCGCCGGCGTCGGGCGCGCCGCGGTCGTCGTTCGATGGCCCTGTCGTGTGCATCTGCGCTGCGCTGGTCTGCCCGGCGGCGAGCATACGGGCAATCCCCTGCGGGGTCAGCGTCCCATGGCGCTTGCGTCACGCGCCTCGGTGCGCATCACCCAGGCGATCGAATCGAGCAACGCTGCGGCGTCCACCGGCTTGCGGAAGAAGGCCATCGCGCCCATGGCGCGCGCCATCTGCCGCGTCGCCGGGTCGTCGTCGGGCGACAGCGCGATGATCGGCATGGCCTGGGCCGCGGCGCGCAGCTGCGCCCAGGGCCCGGGCTCGCAGGTCATCAGGTCCGACACGTCGACCAGCGCGCAGGCGCGGCGCCCGGCCGGCCCCCGGCGCAGGAAGGCGGCAGTGGATTCGCAAGGCCGCGCCTCGAGGCCGGCAGCGTCCACCAGCCGGGCCAAGCCCTGGCGCACCGAGACATCGGCATCGACGAGGTAGACCACGTCGCGGGATCGCTTAGGCATGTCGCCCCCTTTTGCTGCACCAGGCTGCGTCGTGGAAGCGGTGCGCTCGGGCCGAACACTAGTGCGAAGCGCCGGCGCGGTGAATCCTACTTTGGTCGGAGCGGCCGGCCGGCTCGCGCGGCAGCGCCGCAAGTCCTACCTTCGTACGATTCCCCGCCGAGTTCGCTTCTGGGATAAACCGTCGGCGCGGTGCGCCTCATTGCACCGCAGGGGAAGCGATGAAGCAGCAGGCATGGATCCCGGCGATCGCCCTCGCGCTGTGCGGCACGGCGCAGGCGCAGTCCAACGAGGAACTCAAGGCCAAGCTCGACGAAGCGCTGAAGACGATCCAGGACCTGCAGGGCCGGGTCAAGGCGCTGGAGCAGGCCAAGCCGGCACCGGCTGCCGCGGCGCCGGCTGCGGCGCCCGCTGCCGCGGCGCCCGGCCAGTGGGGCGCCCCGGTGGTGTCGGTGGGCACGCGCGCCGAGGACGCCGCCACCCCCGACGCCGACAAGGCGCGCCTCGAGGTCTACGGCCAGGTGATGCTCGATGCGATCTACGACTTCAAGCGCATGGACCCGGACTGGAACGCCACGCTGCGCCCGTCGAAGATACCGGTGGTGTGCCCCGGCAGCGCGGGTTGCGGCAAGGACGGCGCCGCCATCTTCAGCGTGCGGCAGTCGAGCCTGGGCTTCAAGGGCTTCATCCCCAGCAGCCTGGGCCTGATCAAGACCGACCTGTCGTTCGACCTCTTCGGCGGCGACGGCGGCACCGCGGTGCACTGGCTCAACATCTGGGCCGAAGCCGGCATGTTCGGCGCCGGCCAGTACTACTCCAACTTCATGGACATCGACGTGTTCCCGAGCACGATCGACTACTGGGGCCCGAGCGGCATGGCCTTCGTGCGCAACCCGCAGCTGCGCATCACGCCGTGGAGCCAGGACGGGATGGGCCTGTCCTTCGCGCTGGAGGCGCCCTACTCGGGCCTGGACCCGGGGCGGATCAGGGAGTTCGCGCCGGAGCTCGCCGCCAGCCTGACCGCCTGGAACCGGCTGCCCGACCTGACGGCCGCCTGGCGCATGGAGCGCGACTGGGGCCACGTCAAGGCCGCCGGCGTGCTGCGCCAGGTGGGCTACCAGACCACGCTGACGCCCGGCGGCAACCCGTCGGGCACGAAGACCGGCTACGGGCTGAACCTGACCGGCACGCTCAATGTCTTCGGCAAGGACCAGCTCAACGGCGGATTCGTCTGGGGCAAGGCCATCGCCAGCTACATGAACGACGGCGGCGTCGATCTGGCGCCGGGGACGATCGTGCCGGGCAGCACCAGCGCCGAAGCGGTGCAGTCGATCGGCTGGCTGGCCTACTACAACCACTGGTGGGCCGACCAGTGGAGCAGCGCCATCGGCTTCTCGCAGCACCGGCAGGACAACACCGCCGGACAGGGCCCGACCGCCTTTCGCACCGGCAGCTACGGCAACCTCAACCTGCTGTATTACCCGTGGAAGAACGTCACCACCGGGCTGGAATTCGTCTGGGGCGAGCTCGAGCAGAAGGACGGCCAGTCGGCCACCGATTACCGGCTGCAGTTCTCGACCAAGGTCACGTTCTAGGAGGCCGCGATGCTGTTGCGAGGACACTTCCCGATCCTGATCGCCCATGGCGAGATCCGCGCGCAAAGCGTGGCCGGCGTGCGGCTGCGCGAGCTGCAGCGGCAACTCGAAGCCGAGGGCTGGAAGACGATCGCGGTCGACAACGGCGCCGACGCCGGCATCCTGGCCACCGCGCACCGCGGGCTGGCCGCCGTGCTGTTCAGCGCCGAGGCGCTGCAGACCGACCCCGACACCGCCAAGCGCATCGTCGCGCTGATGGACGCGGTGCACCAGCGCGCGCCGGGCCTGCCGGTGATCGCGCTGGGCGAAACCGCGGCGCTGGAGGGCAGCTCGCCGAAGGCGGTGGCGGCGCTGCGCAACCTGCACGGCATCCTCTACCTGTACGAGGACACGGTGCCGTTCCTGGCGCGCCAGGTGATGCGCGCCGCCGAGGACTACCTGGCCCAGCTGCTGCCGCCGTTCTTCAAGGCGCTGGTGCAGCACGCCGAGCGTTCGGCCTATTCGTGGCACACGCCGGGGCATGCCGGCGGCGTGGGGTTCCTGAAGTCGCCGGCGGGTTATGCGCTGCACCAGTTCTTCGGCGAGAACACGCTGCGATCGGACCTGTCGATCTCGGTGCCCGAACTCGGCTCGCTGCTCGACCACACCGGCCCGGTGAAGGAGGCGGAGAGCTACGCCGCCAAGGTGTTCGGCGCCGACCACAGCTACTTCGTCACCAACGGCACCTCCACCGCCAACAAGATCGTCTGGCATTCGATGGCCGGGCGCGACGACCTGGTGATCGTCGACCGCAACTGCCACAAGAGCCTGCTGCACTCGCTGATCATGACCGGCGCGACGCCGATCTACTTCACGCCCTCGCGCAACGACTACGGCATCATCGGCCCGATCGCGCTCGAGCAGTTCTCGCCGCAGGCGATCAAGGCAAAGATCGCCGCCAGCCCGATCGCCAAGCACGCGAAGGGCAACCCGCGCATCGCCGTCGTCACCAACTCCACCTACGACGGCCTTTGCTACAACGCCGAGAAGATCAAGGCGGTGGCCGCCGACCAGGTCGACGCGCTGCACTTCGACGAGGCCTGGTACGCCTACGCCGCCTTCCACGAGTTCTACGCCGGCCGCCATGCGATGGGCGTGCCGCGCGGCCACCCGCGCGCCGACCACACGCTGGTCTTCGCCACGCACTCGACGCACAAGCTGCTGGCCGCGTTCTCGCAGGCCTCGATGATCCACATCCAGGAGTCGCAGACGCGCAAGATCGACACCACGCGCTTCAACGACGCCTTCATGATGCACGGCTCGACCTCGCCGCACTACGGCATCATGGCCTCGCTGGACGTGTCGTCGGCGATGATGGAAGGCTCGAGCGGCCGCGCCATCGTGCAGGAAACACACGACGAGGCAATGCACTTCCGCCGCGCGCTGGCCGCGCTGGGCAAGGGCTACAGACGAGGCGACTGGTGGTTCCAGGTCTGGCAACCCGATGGGCTGGACTTGAAGAAGGCCCCCGCCACCGCCGACTGGGTGCTCGACCCGAAAGCTTCGTGGCACGGCTTTCCCAAGCTCGCCGACGACTACGTGATGCTCGACCCGATCAAGGTCACGCTGTTGACGCCGGGCCTGGGCAAGGGCGGCAAACTGGCCAAGAGCGGCATCCCCGCCGCCGTCGTCAGCAAGTACCTGTGGGAACGCGGGCTGGTGGTCGAGAAGACGGGGCTGTACAGCTTCCTGATCCTGTTCTCGCTGGGCATCACGCGCGGCAAATGGAGCTCGATGGTCGATGCGCTGGTCGACTTCAAGAGCGACTACGACGCCAACGCGCCGTTGAAGAACACGCTGCCCAGCATTGCCGCGGCCGGCAAGCATGCCTACGCCGGCTGGGGGCTGCGCGACCTGTGCGACGCGCTGCACGCCTGCTACCGCGACAACGACACCGCGGTGGCGATGAACGCGATGTACACCGAACTGCCGCCGCCGGCGATGAAACCCGCCGACGCCTACGACCACCTGGTGCACGGCCGCGTCGAGCCGGTGGCGATCGACCAGCTGAAGGGCCGCATCACCGCGGTGATGATCGTGCCCTACCCGCCGGGCATCCCGCTGATCATGCCCGGCGAGCGCTTCAGCACCGCGTCGATCATCGACTACTTGAAGTTCGCGCGCGACACCGACGACCGCTTCCCCGGCTTCGAGGCCGACATCCACGGCCTGCGCTTCGATGTGGACCGCAAGGGCCACAAGACCTGGCTGGTCGATTGCGTGAAGGAGGGTTGAAGCCGTGAGCCGCTATTCGGCGTACTCGCTGCAGCCGCAGGCGATCCCGATCCCGTTCCACAAGCTGCTGAAGGTGGTGGCGGTGGTCGACCCCGGCAGCCTGCCGACCAAGGATCTGCTGGCGCAGATCGCGGCCGAGGGCTACGAGCTCGAGGTGGTCGCCACCCCCGAGCGCGATCTGGACGAGGACGCCTCGGTCGGCGCCTACATCGTGCTCACCGACGGCGAGCGCCTGGAAGCGGCCAAGGCGCTGGTGCGCGGCGTGCGGGCCTTGGGCTTTGGCACGCCGCTGTGGGCGCTGGCCGACAGCCACCGCATCAGCGACCTGCCGGTGGCCGGCGGCCTGGGTGAGGTCGAGGGCTACATCTACCTCGGCCAGCAGTCGCCGACCTTCTACGCCAAGCAGGTGATCGCCAGCCTGGTGCGCTACGGCATGAGCCTGCTGCCGCCCTTCTTCGGCAAGCTGATGGCCTACGACGGCAAGGCGACGATTGCCTTCGACTGCCCCGGCCACCAGGGCGGCCAGTTCTACAAGAAGTCGCCGCCGGGGCAGTTGTTCGTCAAACACTTCGGCGAGGCGATCTTCCGCAACGACCTGTGCAACGCCGACGTCGAGCTGGGCGACCTGCTGATCCACGAGGGCGCGGCCAACGAAGCGCAGGCGCATGCGGCGCAGGTCTTCGGCGCCGACCGCACCTACTTCGTGCTCAACGGCACCAGCACCTCGAACAAGATCGTCACCGGCGCGCTGCTGCGGCGCGGCGACCTGGTGCTGTTCGACCGCAACAACCACAAGTCGCTGCACCAGGGCGCGCTGGTGCAGGCGGGCGCGGTGCCGATCTTCCTGCCCACCGCGCGCAACGCCTTCGGCATGATCGGCCCGGTCGACTTCGACGCCTGGGACGAGGCGGCGCTGCGCGAGCAGATCCGCCGGCACCCGCTGGTGCAGGACAAGTCGCGCGCCGATGCACCGCGGCCGTTCCGCCTGGCGTGCATCCAGCTGTGCACCTACGACGGCACGGTCTACAACGTGCGCAAGGTGCTCGAGCGCATCGGCCAGCTGTGCGACTACGTGCTGTGGGACGAAGCCTGGATCGGCTACAACGCCTTCCACCCGCTGTTCCACGACCACAGCCCGATGCGCATCGCCGAGCTCGAGCCCGAGATGGCGGGGCTGTTCTCGACGCAGTCGGTGCACAAGCAGGGCGCGGGTTTTTCGCAGGCCAGCCAGATCCACAAGCGCGACGAACATCTGCGCGGGCAGCAGCGCTTCGTCGACCACCCGCGCTTCAACGAATCCTTCCTGCAGCACGCGTCGACCTCGCCGTTCTACCCGCTGTTCGCGTCGCTCGACGTCAACGCCAAGGTGCACGAAGGCAAGGGCGGGGAGATGCTGTGGGACCGCTGCATCGAACTCGGCATCGAGACGCGCAAGAAGCTGCGCGAATTCGGCGAACACTACGCGCGCCGTGGCAAGGGGCCGCAGGAGCAGTGGTTCTTCGACCCCTTCGTGCCCGACCGCGTCAGTGTGCGCGGCTCGGCCTTCGGCGCCGACGCCATCGACGTGCCGTGGCAGAGCCTGCCCACCGCGCTGCTCAAGCGCGAGCAGCAGTGCTGGAACTTCGAGCCCGGCGCCGCCTGGCACGGCTACGCGGCGATGGCCGACGGCTACGCGATGGTCGACCCGAACAAGCTGATGCTGCTCACCCCCGGCATAGCCCGCAAGACCGGCGAGTACGGCGACTTCGGCGTGCCGGCCACGGTGGTCGCCAACTTCCTGCGCGAGCAGCGCATCGTGCCCGAGAAGTGCGACCTGAACAGCATCCTGTTCCTGATGACCCCGGCCGAGGACGAAAGCAAGCTGAACACGCTGATCGCCAAGCTGGTGCTGTTCAAGACGCTGTGGGACGCCGACGCGCCGCTGCAGCAGGTGCTGCCTTCGCTGTACGCCGCCAACAGCGCGCGCTACGCCGGCGCCACGATCCGCAGCGTGTGCCGCGAGATGCATCAGTTCTACCGCAGCCGCGACATCAAGGGGCTGCAGCGCAAGTGCTTCCGCGCCGAGAGCTTCCCCGAACTCGCGATGCTGCCGCAGGACGCCTACCGCAAGCTGGTGGGCAACGAGGTCGACTACCTGCCGCTCGACCAATGCCGCGGCCGCGTTGCGGCGACGCTGGCGCTGATCTATCCGCCGGGCATCGGCGTCGTCGTTCCCGGCGAGCGCTGGGACGATCGCGCACAGCCGATGCTCGACTACCTGCACGCCTTCGAGGAGTCGTTCAACCGCTTCCCCGGCTTCAACTACGAGGTGCAGGGTGTGTTCCAGGAGCGCCTCGACGGGCGCATCGTGTTCCACACCTACGTCGTGCGTGATTGAGGAGACCCGCGATGGCCGAAACCAAGAAGAAGATGAACGTCGTGCAGCTGACGTTCATCGTCATGGTCAACATGATGGGCTCGGGCATCATCATGCTGCCGTCGAACATGGCCAAGGTCGGCGCGATCTCGCTGACCTCGTGGATCGTCACTGCGCTCGGCTCGCTGGCCATCGCCTGGGGCTTCGCGCAGGCCGGCATCTTCAACCAGCGCCCCGGCGGCCTGGCCGCCTACGCCGAGGACGCCTACGGCAAGGACGGCTACTTCCAGGTCTTCTTCCTGTACTTCCTGTCGCTGGCCATCGCCAACGTGGCGGTGGCGATCTCGGCGCTCGGTTATCTGGCGAGCTTCTTTCCGGGGCTGACGGCGACGCCGATCGCCACCGCGCTCGGCGTCATCGCCTTGTTATGGATCACCACGGTGGCCAACTTCGGCGGGCCGAGCCTGACCGGCAAGATCGGCTCGGTCACGGTCTGGGGCGTGATCCTGCCGGTGGGCTTCATGGCCATCGCCGGCTGGATCTGGTTCAGCGGCGCGACCTTCGCCGCCGCCTGGAACCCCAAGGGCATCAGCATCGCCGAAGGCATGGGCTCGTCGATCGCGCTCACGCTGTGGGCCTTCCTCGGCATGGAGTCGGCGAGCCAGAACGCTTCCGCCGTGGAGAACCCCAAGCGCGACGTGCCGCTGGCGTGCATGTTCGGCACGCTGGGCGCTGCCGTGATCTACATCCTGTCCACGGCCGTGATCCAGGGCATCGTGCCCAATGCCGAGCTGGCCGAATCGACCGGCCCCTTCGGCCTGGCCTACGCCAAGATGTTCAACCCGCTGGTCGGCCAGATCGTGATGGCGCTGGCGGTGATGGCCTGCGTCGGCTCGCTGCTGGGCTGGCAGTTCACGCTGGCCTCGACCGCCAAGGACGCGGCCGACTCCAAACTCTTCCCGGCGGTCTTCGGCAAGGCCACCGGCGCCGGTGCGCCGCTGGTGGGCATGGTGATCATGGGCATCGTGCAGACGCTGATGGCGCTGATGACGATCTCGCCCGACCTGAACCAGCAGTTCTCGGCGCTGGTCAACCTGGCGGTGGTGACCAACGTGCTGCCTTACGTCATCGCGCTGTCGGCGCTGTGGGTGATGATGCGCGACGGCAAGGTCGAACCGGGTACGCGCAAGATGAACACCTTCGTCGCGGTGGTGGCGCTGCTGTATTCGATCTACGCGCTGTGGGCTTCGGGCAAGGATGCGGTGATGGGCGGCATGCTGGTGCTGGCGGTCGGCTACCTGGTGTGGGGCCTGATCGCGCCGCGCTTTGCGCCGGCGGTGGCCAAGAGCTGAACGGGAGGGACGACACGATGAACCGCAGCTCCATCTTCACGCGCCCGCTGCGCAGCGCGCTGCTCGCTGCCGGCCTGGCCCTGGGCGCCTGCGCGACAGTGCTTGCCGCCGGGGTACTGGACCGCGCGCGCGACAGCTCGAAGCTGACGTTCGGCTACCGCGCCGATGCCCGGCCCTTCGCCTTTGCCGACGGCGGCAAGCCGGCCGGTTTTTCGGTCGCGCTGTGCCAGAAGGTGGCCGACGCGGTCCAGGCCGAGTTGAAGCTGCCAAAGCTGCAGCTCGACTTCGTGCCGGTCACGGCGACCAGCCGCTTCGAGCTGCTGCAGCAGGGCAAGATCGACCTGAGCTGCGGCACCGACACGCCGACGCTGGCGCGGCGCGGCAGCGTCGACTTCTCGCTGCCGATCTTCTTCGCCGGCACCGGGGCACTGCTGCGCAAGGACGCCGACCCGCGGCTGCGCAACGCGCTGGCCGACCAGCCCGACCCGGTCCGGCCGGTGTGGCGCGGTGCGCCGGGGATCTTTGGGCTGCAAGTGGTGTTCGCGGTGGTCGGCGGCACCACCGTCGAGAAGACGTTGATCGAACGCCTGAAGCTGCGGCGCGTGACGGTCACCGTCGCGCCGGTGCCCGACTACGCGGCCGGGGTGCAGATGGTGCTCGATGGTCGCGCGGCCGCGCTGTTCGGCGACCGGCCGGTGCTGCTCGACCTGGCGCAACGCGGCGCGGGCCCGCTGCAGGTGATCGAACGCACTTTCACGCGCGAGCCGCTGGCGCTGGCGCTGCCGCGCGGCGACGCTGAGTTCAGGCTGCTGGTCGACCGCACCTTGAGCCGGGTGTACCGCTCGCCCGAGTTCGCCGCGCTGTACACCACGTACTTCGGCGCACCGGGCCCGGGCGCGCTCGAATTCTTCCAGGCCGTGGCGCTGCCCGACTGAAACCACGAGGAGAGCGACGATGCAAGCACTGGGTGTCCACAGCGAAGTCGGCAAGCTGCGCACGGTGATGGTCTGCCGCCCCGGCCTGGCGCACCAGCGGCTGACGCCGGGCAACGCCGAGGAGCTGCTGTTCGACGACGTGCTGTGGGTGCACGAGGCGCAGAAGGACCACTACGACTTCGCGCTGAAGATGCGCGAGCGCGGCACCGAGGTGATCGACCTGCACGAAATGCTGGCCGAGACGCTGCAGGACCCGGCGGCGCGCGCCTGGGTGCTCGACCGGCGCATCACGGTCAACGACGTCGGCCTGGGCGTGGCTGCGGCGATCCGGCCCTGGCTCGACGAGATGCCGGCGCCCAAACTGGCCGAGCACCTGATCGGCGGCATCGCGGTGCTCGACCTGCCGGGCAGCGAGATGTCGACGATGCTGCTCGAGGCCTTCGGCGGCACCGACTTCGTGATTCCGCCGGTGCCGAACACGCTGTTCCAGCGCGACCCCTCATGCTGGATCTACGGCGGCGTGACCTGCAACCCGATGTACTGGCCGGCGCGCCAGCCCGAGACGCTGTTGCAGCGCGCGGTCTACAAGTTCCACCCGCGCTTCAAAGGGGCGCCGTTCACGATCTGGTGGGGCGACAGCGACGAGAACTTCGGCGCGGCCACGGTCGAAGGCGGCGACGTGATGCCGATCGGCAAGGGCGTGGTGCTGATCGGCATGGGTGAGCGCACGACGCGGCAGGCGGTGTACCAGCTCGCCGACCGGCTGCTGCAGGCCGGGGGCGCCACGCGCGTGATCGGCTGCCTGATGCCCAAGAGCCGCGCCGCGATGCACCTGGACACCGTCTTCACCTTCTGCGACCGCGACCTGGTGACCGCGTTCCGCGAGGTGGTCGACCAGATCCGCTGCTACAGCGCGCGCCCCGACGGCAAGGGTGGCATCGAGGTGCGCGAGGACAAGGGACACCTGTTCGACGTGGTCAAGGACGCGCTCGGGCTGCCCGAATTGCGCGTCGTCGAGACCGGCGGCAACGCCTGGCAGGCGCAGCGCGAGCAGTGGGACGACGGCAACAACGTCGTCGCGCTCGAACCGGGCGTGGTCGTCGCCTACGACCGCAACACCCACACCAACACGCTGCTGCGCAAGGCCGGCGTCGAGGTGATCACCGTGCGCGGCAGCGAACTGGGGCGCGGCCGCGGCGGCGGACACTGCATGACCTGCCCGATTTCCCGCGACCCTGCGTATTGAGGGAGGACCCAATGAGCTTCAACCTGCGCAACCGCTCGCTGCTCACCGTCCAGGACATGACGCAGCGCGAATTCCGCTACCTGCTGGACCTGGCGCGCGACCTGAAGCGCGCCAAGTACGCGCGCACCGAACAGAAGCACCTGCAGGACAAGGAGATCTGCCTGATATTCGAGAAGACCTCGACGCGCACGCGCTGCGCCTTCGAGGTCGCCTGCCACGACCAGGGCGCCAACGTCACCTACCTGGACCCGGCGGGTTCGCAGATCGGCCACAAGGAATCGTTCAAGGACACCGCGCGCGTGCTCGGCCGCATGTACGACGCGATCGAATACCGCGGCGCCAGCCAGAGCGGCGTCGAGACCCTCGCCAGGTACGCCGGTGTTCCGGTGTTCAACGGTCTGACCGACGAATACCACCCGACGCAGATGCTGGCCGACGTGCTGACGATGCGCGAGCACAGCGACAAGCCGCTGAGCCAGATCGCCTATGCCTTCATGGGCGACACGCGCAACAACATGGGGCACTCGCTGATGATCGTCGGCTGCCTGATGGGCATGGACGTGCGCTTGTGCGGGCCGAAGAAGCTCTGGCCGGCGGAAGAGTACCTGCAGATCGCGCGCGGGCTCGAAGCGAGGTACGGTGCGAAGCTGACGATCACCGACGACCCGCAGGCCGCAGTGAAGGGCGCCGACTTCGTCCACACCGACGTGTGGGTGTCGATGGGCGAGCCGAAGGAGGTCTGGAAGGAGCGCATCGAGTTGCTGCTGCCGTACCAGGTGAATGCCGCGCTGATGAAGGCCAGCGGCAATGCGCAGGTCAAGTTCATGCACTGCCTGCCCGCGTTCCACGACACCGAAACCACGCTCGGCAAGCAGATCGCCGAAACCTACGGCATCGACAACGGGCTGGAGGTGACGAACGAAGTCTTCGAGAGCGAGTGGAACATCGCCTTCGAGCAGGCCGAGAACCGGCTGCACACGATCAAGGCGATCCTCGTCGCGACACTCGGCGACTGACGCCGGCTCCCGATGACCTCGACCGCCGACCGCGCCAAGAGCCTGGGGCTGGCGGCGTGCGTTGCCGTCGTCGTCGGCAACATGGTCGGCTCGGGCTTCTACCTGTCGCCGGCGGCGGTCGCACCCTACGGTCTGCTCGCGGTGCTGATGTGGATCGTGATGGGCGTCGGCGCGATCTGCCTGGGCCTGACCTTCGCGCGGCTGGCGACGGTCGTGCCGGCCACCGGCGGGCCCTATGCCTACACGCGCATGGCGTATGGCGACTTCGCCGGCTTCCTCGTCGCCTGGGGCTACTGGATCTCGGTGTGGGCGTCGCTGCCGGCGATCGCCTTCGCCTTCGCCGGGTCGCTGATGAATATGCTGCCGGTGCTGAACAACAAGGCGATGGCGCTTGCGCTGACGCTGGGCGCGATCTGGGCGGTGGTGGGCATCAACCTGCGCGGCGTGAAGGCGGCGGGTCTGTTCGCCGCAGTGACCACCTATGCCAAGCTGGTGCCCTTCGCCGGCATCGCGCTGGCCGGGCTGTTCTGGGTGCAGCGCGAGAACCTGTCGCAGTTCAACCCCAGCGGCGAACCGCTGCTGAGCGCGGCCGCGGCGCTGGCGCCGCTGACGATGTTCGCCTACCTCGGGCTCGAGTCGGCGACGGTGCCGGCCGGCGACGTGCGCGACGCCGCGCGCACGATCCCGCGCTCGACCATCATCGGCGTCGCGATCGCTGCGGCGCTGTACGTGCTCGGCACCCTGGTCGTGCTCGGCGTCGTGCCGCGCGAGCAGTTGATGCGGTCGGTCGCGCCGTTCGCCGATGCCGCGCGGCTGATGTGGGGCGACGGCGCCGCGCTGGCGGTGGCGCTCGCGGTCATCGTCTCGTCGATCGGCGCGCTCAACGGCTGGACACTGCTGATGGGCCAGGTGCCGATGGCCGCCGCGCACGACCGGCTGTTCCCCGCCTTCTTCGGCCGCCTGTCGGCGCGCGGCGTGCCGGCGCAGGGCATCGTCGTCTCGGCGGCGCTGGCCACGCTGCTGGTGGCCTCGCAGGCGATGGGCTCGCCCGGCGTGCGCGCGTTCTACAACCTGCTGGTCAGCCTGTCGACGATGACGGCGGTCGTGCCCTATGCCTTCTGCGCGCTGGCCGTGCCGCTGGTGGCGGCGTGGCACGGCCAGCGCGGCGCCGGTGCGCCGCGCGTCGGCGTGGTCGAGCTGATCGCTTTTGCGTTCTCGCTGTTCACCATCTACGGCTGCGGCCCCGAGGCGGTGCTGTACGGGCTGACGCTGTTGCTGCTGGGGTTGCCGGTCTATGTCTGGCAGCAGCGCCGGGCGAGAAAGGAAGAAGCATGCTGATCGTCACCGCCCTGGGCGGCAACGCGTTGCTCAAGCGCGGCGAGCCGATGACGGCGCACAACCAGCGCGAGAACGTGCGCATCGCCGCGCAGGCGCTGGCGCCGATCGCTGCCGAACACGACCTCGTCGTCGGCCACGGCAACGGCCCGCAGGTCGGGCTGCTGGCGCTGCAGGGCGCGGCCCTCGCCGACGTCGAAGCCTATCCGCTGGACGTGCTCGACGCCGAGACCGAAGGCGCGATCGGCTACATGATCGAGCAGGAGCTGGGCAACCTGCTGCCCTTCGAGCGGCCGTTCGCGACGCTGCTGACGATGGTCGAGGTCGATCCCGCCGACCCGGCCTTCCGCAATCCCACCAAGTTCATCGGCCCGGTGTACGACCAGGCCGAGGCCGAGCGGCTGGCCGCCGACAAGGGCTGGGCGATCAAGCCCGACGGCGACAAGTGGCGGCGCGTGGTCGCCTCGCCCGAGCCCAAGCGCATCTTCGAGCTGCGGCCGATGAAGTGGCTGCTCGAAAAGCACACCATCGTCATCGCCGCCGGCGGCGGCGGCATCCCCACCGCCTACGACCCGAACGCCGAGCGCAAACTGGTCGGCGTGGAATGCGTGATCGACAAGGACCTGGCGACCGAGCTGCTGGCGCGCGAACTGGGCGCCGACCTGTACGTGATGCTGACCGACGCCGACGCGGTGTACGAAGGCTGGGGCACCACAGCGCAGCGCGCGATCCGCCGTGCCTCGCCCGATGCCTTGAGCACGATGAAGTTCGCCGCCGGCTCGATGGGGCCGAAGGTCGAGGCCGCCTGCCGCTTCGCGCGTGCCACCGGCAAACGCGCGGCGATCGGCGAGCTGTCGCAGCTGTCGCAGATCCTTGCCGGCGAGGCCGGCACCACCGTCGACGTCGCTGCGCCCGGCGTGGTCTACGCCGGCGCCGGGTAGCGCGACCTCCCACCCCAGCACGCCATGAACAAACTGCTGCACCTGAGCCTCGCCGCCGCCGTCGCGCTGCTGGCCGGCTGCGTCGTCGCGCCCTACCCCACGGCCTACCCCACCGGCGCAACGACGCCGCCGAGCTTCGACCGCTCGTGGGACGCCGCGCTCGGCGCCGCCGCCGATGTCGGCATCCAGGTCACGAACGCCGACCGCGCCAGCGGCCGCATCAGCGGCACCAAGGCGGGCGCAGGCGTGACCATCGCGCTGCAGCCGCAGGCCGACAACACGCTGAAGCTCAGCTTCGACGCGCCCGCCTCGAAGGAGGCCAACCCGACCCTCGGCGAGCGCTGGGCAGCCGCCTACAACCGCCGCATGGGGCGTTGAGGCACCGGCGCAGCGCTGAACGCACCGCCCGGGACGGTCCGTCACGACCCGATGCCGTGGTTGCCGCCCTTGCCGCCTTAGTCGCCGTCGCGCTGGGCCGTGCGTCGCGGACCGTGCTGGGCGTGGCGCCGCTGCGCGGGTCGCAGCGGGGGCCGCTGCGGGTGCCGCCGAGCCACACGATCGCTGCCGAAGATCTGCCTAAGCCGCGCGCTGACGCGGGTGCGGCCGCCGCCGGCCGGGCTTTGGCGGGCCACGGAAGCTGACGATGCAAACCGCGCTGCGCCTCGACCTGATCGCCGGCCTCACCGCCGCCGCGGTGGTGCTGCCCAAGGCGATGGCCTACGCCACCGTCGCCGGCCTGCCGGTGGCGGTGGGCCTGTACACCGCCTGCGTGCCGATGGTGGTCTACGCGCTGCTCGGCAGCTCGCGCGTGCTCAGCGTCAGCTCCACCGCGACGCTGGCGATCCTGGTGGGTGCGCAGCTCGGCGCGGTGGTGCCCGACGGCGACCCGGCGCGGCTGGCCGCGGCCACGGCCACGCTGGGCGCGCTGGTCGGCGCCCTGCTGATCGCAGCGCGGCTGCTGCGCCTGGGCTTCGTCGCCAACTTCATCTCGACGCCGGTGTTGACCGGCTTCAAGGCCGGCATCGGCCTGGTGATCGTGCTCGACCAGATACCGAAGCTGATCGGCGTGCACATCCACAAGCAGGGCTTCTTGCGCGATGTCATCGCGATCGCGCAGCAGCTGCCGGCCACGTCGTGGCTGACGCTGGCGGTGGCCGGCGCCAGCTTCGCGCTGCTGGTGGGCATGGAGCGCTGGAAGCCGCATTCGCCGGCACCGCTGCTCGCGGTGGGTCTGGCCATCGCCGCCGCGGCCTTGTTCGGCCTGCAGGGTGCCGGCGTGGCCACGGTCGGCGACATTCCGCGCGGCCTGCCGGCGCTGGTGCGGCCGCACGCGGGCCTGGTCGAGGCGCTGCTGCCGGGCGCGCTGGGCATCGCGTTGATGAGCTTCACCGAGACCATCGCCGCCGCGCGCGCCTTCGCCGCGCCGGGCGACCCGCCTGTCGATGCCAACCGCGAACTGGTGGCCACGGGTTGCGCGAACCTGGCCGGCGCGCTGCTCGGCGCGATGCCGGCCGGCGGCGGCACCTCGCAGACCGCGGTGGTACGCTCGGTGGGCGGGCGCTCGCAGCGCGCGTCGCTGGTCACCGCCGCGGCGGCGCTGGCCACGATGGGGCTGCTGGCGCCGCTGCTCGGGCTGCTGCCGCAGGCCACGCTGGCGGCCATCGTCATCGTCTACTCGGTCGGGCTGGTCGACCCGGCCGAATTCCGCGCCATCCGCTCGGTGCGCACGATGGAATTCCGCTGGGCGCTTGCAGCCGCCTTCGGCGTGCTGGTGTTCGGCACGCTGCAGGGCATCGTCGCGGCGATCGTGCTGTCGATGATCGGGCTGTCGAGCCAGACGGCGCATCCGCGCGTGTCGGTGATCGGCCGCAAACGCGGCGCCGACGTGCTGCGGCCGCGGTCGAGCGAACACCCGGACGACGAGACCTTCCCCGGGCTGCTGGTCGTGCGTCCCGAAGGGCGGCTGTACTTCGCCAACGCGCAGTACGTGTACGAGCGCATCGACGCGCTGGTGGCCGAGCACCGGCCGCGCGTGCTGGCGCTGGACTTCAGCCGCGTGCCCGACATCGAATACTCGGCGCTGCAGCTGCTGGCCGAGGCCGAGCGCCGGCACGCCGCAGCGGGGGTCGCGGTCTGGCTCGCCGGGCTGAACCCGGGCGTGCTCGAAGTCGTGCGCAGCAGCGGGCTCGAGCGCCGGTTCGGACGCGAGCGTGTGCTGTTCAATGCGCGCGCGGCGATCGCGCGCTACCTGACAATGACGAACGACACCCCGCAACGCTGAACCCCTGCGCACGACGAGGACCCGACCATGGCCAGCCGCAACCGACGCAAGATCACCACCACCGCCACCGCCGCCACCGCCGCCACCGCCGCCACCGACACCCCGGCCGCGGCCGCGAGCCGCTTCCACACCGCCGACGAGCGCCGCGCGCGCGGGCGCGCGTTGCGCGACGTGGTGGGGCGCTCCACGCATGCCGAATGGCAGGCCGGCGCGGGGCGGCGCGATCCGGTCGAACTGCTGCTGGGCACGAACGAAGGGCGCATGCCGGCGCTGATCCCGGTGCGCTTCGGCCGCATGGCGGCGTCGCCCTTCGCCTTCTACCGCGGTGCGGCGGCGCTGATGGCCGCCGACCTGGCCACCACGCCAGCCACCGGCATCGTCGTGCAGGCCTGCGGCGACGCCCACCTGATGAACTTCGGCGGTTTCGCGACGCCCGAGCGCAACGTCATCTTCGACATCAACGACCTGGACGAGACGCTGCCCGCGCCGTGGGAATGGGACCTGAAGCGCCTGGCGGCCAGCGTGGTGATCGCCGCGCAGCACCAGCGCCTGGCCGACAGCGAGGCCGCGCGCGCGGCGCGCGACATGGCGCGCGAGTACCGCGAGCGCATGACCGACTACGCGGCGATGCGCGTGCTCGACGTCTGGTACGACCGCATCGACCTGCAGCGCTACCAGGACCGCTCCGCCGACCCGGCGGTGATGGAAGAGGTGCGCAAGCGCCTGGAGGAGCGCATCGAGGAGGCACAGCGCAAGTCGGTGCCGGACCACCTGTTCCCGAAGCTGACCGAACTGCAGGGCGAGCACCACCGCATCAAGGACGAGCCGCCGCTGATCTTCCATCCGGACGAGACGATCGCGCCGGGGCTGCGCGACGGCTTCGCAAAGTCGATCGCGGCCTACCGCGAATCGCTGCCCGAACAGGTGCGCACGCTGTTCGACCGCTACCACTTCTGCGACATGGCGATCAAGGTGGTGGGGGTCGGCAGCGTCGGCACCTACTGCGCCGTAGGGCTGTTCATGGCCGAAGAGAACGACCCGCTGTTCCTGCAGATCAAGGAGGCGCGGGCCTCGGTGCTGGAGCCTTATGCCGGCAAGAGCCTGTACCCCAACCACGGCCAGCGGGTGATCGTCGGCCAGCGGCTGATGCAGTCGGCCAGCGATGTGTTCCTCGGCTGGACCGTGGGCGAAAGCGGCCGCCACTTCTATGTGCGCCAGCTGCGCGACCTGAAGATGTCGGTGGTCATCGAGGACTGGGACTTCGGCCTGCTGCGCCAGTACGCGCGCATGTGTGCGCACGCGCTGGCGCGGGCCCATGCGCGCTCGGGCGACGCCGCGCTGATTTCGGGCTACGCCGGCTCGGGCCAGACGCTGGACGACGCGATCGCCGACTTCGCGGTCGCCTACAGCGACCAGAACCGCGCCGACTACCGCGCCTTCGTCAAGGCGGTGCGGCAGGGCCGCATCGAGGTCGTCGCCGAGTGACGGCGCGGCGGCGCATCGTCACGCCGCGCCGGGCGGCGCGTGCAGGTTGTGCCACAGGATGTAAAGGCTGACCAGCAGCACCCACAGCGGGAAGCTCAGCAGCATCCATTCGACGTAGCGGTTGTTGAAGACCAGCGTCAGCGCGATCGCATAGCCCAGCAAGGCGATCCAGCGCGCCAGGAAGCGCGTGCGCAGCGCGACCGTGGAGATGACCATCATGAACACCGCCGCCATCTTCAAGGCATAGATGTTGACGATCTCGTAGACGATGGCGCGCGCAAAGGCGAAGGTCGGCGATCCGGCGAACCGGCCCGGTTCGGCCGCGTGCAGCAGCATGATGCCGCCGGCGATCGCCGCCGAGACGAACATCATGGCCAGGAACAGCAGCCCGCTGCCGAGGAACACGGTGGCGAACAGCCGGTCCTCGTGTGCGCCCAGGCGGTCGCGCAGCACGCCGATGAACCACAGGAAGGCAATGCCGGACAACGGCACCAGGTTCATGGCCAGCGCGACCAGCGGCGCGCGCGTCGACAGCCAGGCGCCGGCCTCGCGCGGATCGGCCGGCACCGACAGGCGCACCAGCACCACGCTGACGATCAGCAGCACCGAGAACAGGATGCCCGCTACGGCGGCGGCCCGGGGTGCCTTCAGCGTGGTGTCGGTCGCGGCCATCGCTTCAGGCAGGACGGCGGACGTTGATCGTTTGCGGCCGGCGACGGCACCGCATGCAACTGCCCGTCACCGGGCATGCGGCCTGAGGACGCGCCAGCATCGGCCGCCATCGCCGCGTCGTCATCATCCCCCCAACGCGATCACGATCGCCTCGACGGCGACGCCGAGCAGCACCATCGCCAATCCGGTGCGCCACGCCTTCATGCCGGCGTAGCGGCCCCAGCCGCAGCCGCACACATAGAGCATGCCGATGGCCACCGCGGCCGACGCGCGCTTGGCGACGGCCGCATCGGCGATGAAGACGAAGGGCAGCACCACCGGGAAGGTCGACAGGAAGACCAGCAGGAACACGGCGCAGGCGCCCTTCAGGTCGGCCCGCGTGACGGCCACTGTGGGCCCAGCCGACGCCGGATGGGCGACGATCCATTGGCGGATGCGCTCGAGTTCCGCCGGGCCCAGCGCGCCGGCCAGCGGCCCGATCTGGTCGGCGATGAGGCCGTGCGCCTGCCCCGGCGGCGATGCGTCGCGCAGCGCCGCCAGCAGCGCCGCCTTGCGACCGCGTGCGACCAGGTTGCGCAGCACGTACATCACGCCGTCGACGAAGCCCCAGGCGAGGTTGCAGCCGATCGCGGCGACCAGCATGTCGCGCACCTCGTCGCGGCCGGCGTCGATCACGCTCAGCGTGCCGGTGAAGGTCAGCACCATGAACAGGCCGAACAGCACCTCCGAGATGCGATCGATCGGGTCGAGGATGCGGGGCTCGCCGCTCCCGGCGCTGGCGTCGGCCATGTGCGATCGCCTACCCCGGCGCGGCCGCGCCGCCCAGGTCCAGCGTCAGCTGCACCGTCTGGCCGCTGCGCCGCGATTGCATCGGCGCGGCGCAGCGCTTGAACACCCTCAGCATCGCGGCATTGCCGGCCAGCACCTCGGCCTTGAAGCGCGTGATGCCGTGGCGCCGCGCGATCTCGGCCAGCACGGCGAGCAGCCGCCCGGCCAGGCCCTGGCCTTGAAAGTCCTCCTCGATGGTGAACGCCACCTCGGCCTCGCGCACGCCGTCGGCCGCGGTGTCGGCGACGTAGGTCGCACTGCCGATGACGGTTTCGTCCTCACCCGTGCCCAGTGTTGCCACCAGCGCGGCCAGACGCACCAGGTCGATGCGGTCGAGGCGGTCCAGCGGGCCTTGCGGCAGTTCCTTGCGGTAGCCGAAGAAGCGCGTGTAGACCGACTGCCGGTCGAGCCTGGCAAAGGCGTCGACCAGGCGCTGCTTGTCGTCGGGGCGCATCAGCCGGATCGTCGCCATGCGGCCGTCGCGCAAGGGGGCCGTGTGCTCGAAGCGACAGTCGTCGTCGTGGGCATCCATCGGTTTGGCTCCTGCGCCGCCGGCCGCGGCTTGCTGCATCGCAATATCCGCAGCCCCGCCACGGCAATAATGCGCATTGTTGCAGTCCGGCGCCGCGCTGCGCCCACGCCCCCGAGGACCCTTCGATGACCCAAGCCTTCGCCGCCCCCTGGGCCTGGCCGCAGACCCTCAGCGACTACTGGATCGACGCCTGGCAGCGCACGGTGCTGACCTGGGACGTGCTGCGCCAGCGCGGCAACCAGTACCTCGAGCACGAGGAATCCGGCCAGCCGCCGGTGCTGGTGTTCGACTACGACATGGTGCTGGACGCGCGCAGCTTCGCCAAACCGGCCAACTACGCGCTGGTGCGCATCCGCCCGCCCGCCGGCTGCCCGGTGGCCGACGCGGCCAAACGGCCCTTCGTGATCATCGACCCGCGCGCCGGCCACGGCCCGGGCATCGGCGGCTTCAAGATCGACAGCGAAATCGGCATCGCGCTGAAGCACGGCCACCCCTGCTACTTCGTGATGTTCTTCCCGCAGCCGGTGCCGGGGCAGACCATCGAGTCGGTGTGCGCGGCCGAGGTGCAGTTCCTGCGCCACGTGGGCGAGCTGCACCGCCAGGCCGACAAACCCTTCGTCATCGGCAACTGCCAGGGCGGCTGGGCGCTGCTGATGGCGGCCGCGCTGGCGCCCGACGCGGTGGGCCCGCTGCTGCTGGCCGGCTCGCCGATCAGCTACTGGGCCGGCGTCGAGGGCAAGAACCCGATGCGTTATTCGGGCGGCCTGCTCGGCGGCAGCTGGATGGCGTCGCTGGCCGGCGACATCGGCCACGGCGTCTTCGACGGCGCGTATCTGGTCAACAACTTCGAGAACCTGAACCCGTCCAACACGTACTGGAGCAAGCTGTACAACCTGTACGCCAAGGTCGACACCGAAGGCGAACGCTTCCTCGAGTTCGAGAAGTGGTGGGGCGGCCACTACCTGATGAACAAGGAAGAGATGGAGTGGATCTCGCAGAACCTGTTCGTCGGCAACAAGCTGGCCAGCGGCCAGGTCGAGTCCTTCGACGGCAAGCACCGCGTCGACCTGCGCAACATCCGCACGCCGATCGTCGTGTTCGCCTCGTGGGGCGACAACATCACGCCGCCGCAGCAGGCGCTGAACTGGATCGCCGACCTGTACGACAGCGTCGACGACATCCGGCTGAACGAGCAGACCATCGTCTACTGCCTGCACGAGAAGATCGGGCATCTGGGCATCTTCGTGTCGGCCGGCATCGCCCAGCGCGAGACCGCCGAGCTGGCCAGCGCGCTCGAGCTGATCGACACCTTGCCGCCGGGGCTGTACGAGGCGCAGATCCAGGACACCACGCCCGACATGCCGGGGCTCGAGTACGTCGAAGGCCGCTACCTGATCCAGTTCGCACCGCGCAGCATCGACGACATCCTGGCGCTGGACGACGGCCGCGGCGACGAGCGCGCCTTCGAGGTCGCGCACCGCGTGTCGCAGATCAACCAGCAGCTGTACGACCGCTTCGCCTCGCCGGTGGTCAAGGCGATGTCCAGCGAGCCGCTGGCACGCGCATTGCGCGAAGCCAACCCGGCGCGCCTGGAGCGCTGGCTGTTCAGCGGGCGCAACCCGGCGATGGGCTGGCTCGAGGCGGTGGCCGACGCCGTGCGCGCGCAGCGCCAGCCGGTGGCGGCCGACAACCCGCTGCGGCAGGCCGAGCAGGCGATGTCGGCGCACATCGAGCAGTCGCTGGACCAGTACCGCGATGCGCGCGACGAGATGGCCGAGCGCATGTTCAAGGCGATCTACGAGTCGCCCTGGCTGGCGGCGGCGGTCGGCATCGACGCACAACACGCCGGCCGCCGCGGCGCGCGCGCGGCCCGCTGGGAACACGGCGAGCTGAAGCGCATGAAGCGCAAGGAAGCCGACGCGCAGTTCGAACAGGGCACGCCGCTGGACGCCTGGGCGCGGCTGCTGCTGTACGTGGGGCGCGAGGAGAAGGTGGTCGACGAGCGGCCGTACAACCTGATGCAGCAGCTGGTGCAGCAGATGAAGCCCGCCAACGCACCCACGCCGGCGGCGCTGAAAGCCGCGATCAAACGCCAGGCCTTCGTGTTGGCGCTGGACGAGCAGCGCGCCATCGCCGCGTTGCCGAAGCTGGCGCCCGACATGGACGAACGCCGCCGCGGTTGCGCCGCCGCGCGCAGCGTGATCGCCGCCCGCGGCGAACCCACCGCCTACCAGGAACAACGCCTGCGCCACGTGGCCGGCGTGCTCGGCCTGGATGAACCCCAACCGCTGCGCGCGCGCAAGTCGGCATGAGCCACGACAAATACCAGCGCCTGGTCGACGCGGCCAAGGCGCTGCAGCCGGTGGCCACCGCGGTGGCCCACCCCTGCGACGCCAGTTCGCTCAGCGGCGCGCTCGATGCCGCCAGGCTCGGGCTGATCGTGCCGATCCTGGTCGGGCCGAAGGCGAAGATCGAGGCGGTGGCCCGCGCCGCCGGGCTCGACCTCGCGCCCTGCGAGCTCGTCGATGCGCCGCACAGCCACGCCGCCGCGGCCAAAGCGGTCGAACTGGTGCGCTCGGGGCGCGCCGAAGCCTTGATGAAGGGCAGCCTGCACACCGACGAACTGATGGCCGCGGTGGTGCGCAAGGACACCGGGCTGCGCACCGCGCGGCGCATCAGCCACTGCTTCGTGATGGACGTGCCCGCGTACCCCGATGCGCTGATCATCTCCGACGCCGCCGTGAACATCGCGCCGACGCTGCAGGACAAGGCCGACATCGTGCAAAACGCCATCGACCTGGCGCATGCGCTGCACTTCGAGCAGGTGCGCGTGGCGATCCTGTCGGCGATGGAGACCGTCAACCCGCAGGTGCCGTCGACGATCGAGGCGGCGGCGCTGTGCAAGATGGCCGAGCGCGGCCAGATCCACGGCGCGGTGCTCGACGGCCCGCTGGCGCTGGACAACGCGATCAGCCTCGAGGCGGCGCAGATCAAGCGCATCGACTCGCCGGTGGCCGGGCGCGCCAACGTGCTGATCGTGCCCGACCTCGAGGCCGGCAACATGCTGGCCAAGAGCCTGACGTTCCTGGCCGGCGCCGACTGCGCCGGCATCGTGCTCGGCGCGCGCGTGCCGATCATCCTGACCAGCCGCGCCGACACGGTGCTGGCGCGGCTGGCCTCATGCGCGGTGGCGGTGTTCGTCGCGCAGGCGCGGCGCGACAGCGCGGCCAAGGCGATCGCATGATCGATACGACCGTGGTGCTGAACGCGGGCTCGTCGAGCCTGAAGTTCTCGCTGTTCACCGAAGGCGCTGCCGAAAGCACCGGGGGCCTCGAGCTGCTGGCCAGCGGCCGCGTCGAAAGCCTGCACGACGCGCCGCGCTTCGTCGCCAAGGACATCGCCGGTGCATCGATCGGCGAGCAGCGCTGGCAACACGGGCAGCGGCTGGGCCACGGCGACGCGCTGGCGTTCATCGTCGACTGGCTGCGCGCCACGCGCGGCGCGACGCACCGGCTGGCTGCCGTCGGCCACCGCGTCGTGCACGGCGGCACCGAGTTCGCCGCGCCGGTGCGCGTGGACGAAGCCGTCGTCGAGCGGCTGCACAAGCTGGTGCCATTGGCGCCGCTGCACCAGCCGCACAACCTGGCGCCGATGCGCGAGGTGCTCGAGCGCCTGCCGC
The DNA here is from genome assembly GCA_964477985.1 of uncultured Rubrivivax sp. GTDB lineage: Bacteria > Pseudomonadota > Gammaproteobacteria > Burkholderiales > Burkholderiaceae_C > Rubrivivax. The sequence continues at coordinate 60,403 of CAYZGL010000001.1, forward strand.
AGCTGCCGCAGGTGGCTTGTTTCGACACCGCGATGCACCGCACCAACCCGCCGTTGGCGCAGATGTTCGCGCTGCCGCAGGCGTTGGCTGACGCCGGTGTGCGCCGCTACGGCTTCCACGGCCTGTCCTACGAATACATCGCCTCGGTGCTGCCGCGCATCGATGCGCGCGCGGCGGCCGGCCGCACCGTGGTGCTGCATCTGGGCAACGGCGCCAGCATGTGTGCGCTGCAAGGCGGGCGCAGCATCGCCAGCACCATGGGCTTCACCGCGGTGGACGGCCTGCCGATGGGCACACGCTGCGGCGCGATCGACCCCGGCGTGATCCTGTACCTGATCGACGAGCACGGCATGGATGCGCGCGCCATCGAGCAGCTGATCTACAGCGAATCGGGGCTGCTCGGCGTGTCCGGCATCTCCGGCGACATGCGCACGCTGCTGGAATCCGCCGATCCGCGCGCCGCGCTGGCGGTCGAGCTGTTCGTCTACCGCATCGGCCGCGAGCTGGGTTCGCTGGCCGCCGCGCTGGGCGGGCTCGATGCGGTCGTCTTCACCGCCGGCATCGGCGAGCGCGCCGCGCCGGTACGCGCCAGGATCTGCCGCGCCGCCGCCTGGCTCGGCGTCGAACTCGATGAAGCCGCCAACGCCACCAACGGCCCGCGCATCAGCACGGCCGCCAGCCGCACCACCGCCTGGGTGATTCCGACCAACGAGGAGCTGATGATCGCGCGCCACACGCGCGATCTGCTCGCCGCACCATGACCCAACGACTCGACCCGATCCCCACCCCGCCGCTGGCCGGCCGCAAGGCGCTGGTGGTGGGCGTGGCCAACGCGCATTCGATCGCTTTCGGCTGCGCGCGCGCCTTCCACGCGCTGGGCGCCGAGCTGACGCTGACCTACCTGAACGACAAGGCCAAGCCGCACGTCGCGCCGTTGGCGCAGGCCTTGGGCGCGCCGCTGTGCCTGCCGCTGAACGTCGAGCAGCCGGGCGAGCTGGAATCGGTGTTCGACGCCGTGCGCAAGCAATGGGGCCGGCTCGACATCCTGCTGCATTCGATCGCCTTCGCGCCCAAGCAGGACCTGCAGGGCGGCCTGCTCGACTGCTCGGCCGAGGGTTTCGCGCGCGCGATGGACGTGTCGGTGCATTCCTTCGTGCGCATGGCGCGGCTGGCCGCGCCGCTGATGGACGACGGCGGCACGATGTTCGCGATGAGCTACCTCGGCGCCAACAAGGTGGTGCCGAACTACAACGTGATGGGGCCGGTGAAGGCGGCGCTGGAAGCCAGCTGCCGCTACCTGGCGCACGAACTCGGGCCGCGCGGCATCCGCGTGCACCCGATCTCGCCGGGGCCGTTGAAGACACGCGCCGCTTCGGGGTTGAAGGACTTCGAGCTGCTGCTCAACGAGGCCGCCCACCGCGCGCCGGTGGGCGAGCTGGTCGACATCGACGACGTCGGTTACGCCTGCGCCTACCTGGCCACGCCCTACGCGCGGCGGCTGACCGGGCAGACGCTGTACGTCGACGGTGGCGTGAACATCATGGCCTGAAGGTGTCCGCAGGCGGCGAGCTCGATATCGGCGGCGGCAGCGGCAAGGCCGTCTCGCTGGCCCGCGCCAACCTGCAGGAGTTCCTGACCCGCAATCTGCTGCAAGCGCGCATCCGCGACCTGCGCAGGCAGGCGGCCGGCAAGGTGTTCGAGCAGGCACTGTTCGACGACGATGCCGCGTCGCGCGGCGCGGTGGCGGATCAATACGCCTTCGAGTTCCACGCCCAGGCCTGCGCGCCCAGCCGGCGTTGCGACGGCCCGAACTCGTCCAATGGGCACATCGTGTGGCGCAGGCACTGCTGCGGCCGCGTCGGCGCCGAGTTCCTGTGCCCGCTGCCGGGCAGCGCGGGCCCGCCCGGCCCGGTCCTGGCCGTCGAGCACCAGGGCGCCGACCGTTGGGCCGGCGCCGGCGGCGACCGCTTGGTCGGCGGCCTGGGGGCGACGCGGTCCGAGGGACGCTGCCGCTTCGTGATGGGCAAGGACAGGCGCTGGGAGTGGATCGACGAGGCGCTGTGCGCAACGCCGCTTCGACCGCATTGATGCGGCGAGCACGCCACCTTGGACCACGCCACCCTTGCCTTCCTGCGCGACCGCCACCCCGCCTGGCGGCTGCTGGCCTCGGCGCACGCGCCGCTGGTGACGAGCTTCCTGCACCGGGTGTTCGTGGCGCCCAACGTGCGCGTGATGAGCGAGGCGGATCTCGCCGAGGCGCTGGAGGACGAGCTGTTCGCGCTGCGCGAGCCCTTGGGGCCGCAGGCCTACCCGAAGAGCGCGCAGGACTACCTGAACGACTGGGCCGCGCCCGACAAGGGCTGGTTGCGCAAGTTCTACAAGCCGGGCACCGACGAGGCGCAGTTCGACCTGACGCCGGCCACCGAGAAGGCCATCGCCTGGCTGCTGTCGCTGACCGAGCGGCCGTTCGTCGGCACCGAGTCGCGCCTGCTCACACTCTTCGCGCTGCTCGAGCAGATCAGCGCCGGCACCGAGGCCGACCCGATCAAGCGCGTGGCCGACCTGCGCAAGAAGCGCGACGAACTGGACGCCGAGATTGCCCGCGTGCTGGCGGGCGATGTGCCGCTGCTGGACGACACGGCGGTCAAGGACCGCTTCCAGCAGTTCCAGCAGCTGGCGCGCGAGTTGCTGGCCGACTTCCGCGAGGTGGAACACAACTTCCGCCTGCTCGACCGCAAGGTGCGCGAGAAGATCGCGCTGTGGCAAGGCGCCAAGGGCGCGCTGCTCGACGAGATCATGGGCGAGCGCGATGCCATCGG
>CAYZGL010000002.1:0-48356 GCA_964477985.1 uncultured Rubrivivax sp.
ACCGCGACCTGATGATGACCGACTCCGAAGCCTGGATCGTGCGCGAGCCGGTGCCTATTGGTCCGAGGTCGGGACCGCTCGGCGACTACCAGGTGCAGCGTGAATCGCACATGGGTTTCGCGCGCATCTTCGACAACGTGTGGGGCGGCAAGCGCCACGCGATGGTCGGGCCGACGCAGGTCGACCGCTTCGGCCAGGCCAACATCTCGATGGTGGGCAGCGACTACGCGCGGCCCAAGTCGATGATGCTGGGCGTGCGCGGCTTTCCCGGCAACTCGATCAACCACGCGAACTCGTTTTTCGTGCCCAACCATTCGCCCAAGGTGTTCGTCGCCGGCGAGGTCGACATGGTGGCTTCGGTGGGCTACAACCCGGCGCGGCTGGCGCGCGGCTGGAGCCTGGACGAGACCGTCGACATCCGCTTGATCGTCACCAACCTGTGCGTGATGGACTTCGGCGGCGCCGACCATGCGGTGCGGCTGCGACTGCTGCACCCCGGCGTCAGCGTCGAGCAGGTGCTGCAGGCCACCGGCTTCCCGGTCGAAGTCGGCGCCGGCGTCGGCACCACGCCCGACCCCAGCGCCGACGAACTCGCGCTGCTGGCGCGGCTGGATCCGCACAACCTGCGCGGCAGCGTGATGGCCAGCTGAAAGGGCCGATGCGATGAGCAACATGGTCGAGCGCCCGGTGCTCGAAGGCTGGTTCGGCAAGGATGATGCCGGCGCATACCTGATCGGCTCGCGCTGCACCGGCTGCGGCACGTTCTACTTCCCGCGCCAATCGCGCTATTGCCGCAACCCGGCGTGCGACAGCGACCGCTTCGAAGACGCGCCGCTGTCGCGCAGCGGCCGGTTGTGGTCGTACACCGATGCGGCCTACCAGCCGCCGCCGCCGTACGTGGCGGCCGACCCGTTCGTGCCCTTCGCGATCGCCGCGGTCGAGCTCGAACACGAAAAGATGATCGTGCTCGGCCAGGTCGTGGCCGGCGTCGGCGTGGACGCGCTCGAAGTCGGCATGCCGATGGAACTGGTGATCGAGACGCTGTCCGAAAGCCAAGGCGCGAACGGCAGCGAGCGCCACCTCACCTGGAAATGGAAACCCGCACGATGAGCACGCAATCCGAGATCGCGATCCTCGGTGTGGGCATGCACCCGTGGGGCAAGTGGGGGCGCAACTTCGTCGACTACGGCGTGGTCGCGGCGCGTGCCGCGTTGAAGGACGCGGGCGTCGACTGGCGCAAGGTGCAGTTCGTCAGCGGCGCGGCCACCATCCGCTGCGGCTACCCGGGCCAAGTGGCGGGCGCCACCTTCGCGCAGGCGCTGGGCTGGCAGGGTGCGCAGGTCAACACTTCGTATGCGGCGTGCGCGTCGGGTTCGCAGGCGCTGGCCGCCGCGCGCTCCAAGATCCTGTCGGGCGAGTGCGAGCTGGCGCTGGTGATCGGCGCCGACACCACGCCCAAGGGTTTCCTCGCGCCGGCCAAGGGCGACCGCCCCGACGACCCCGACTGGGTGCGCTTCCGCCTCGGCATCACCAACCCGAGCTACTTCGCGCTGTACGCACGCCGCCGCATGGCGCTGTACGGCGACACACAGGCCGACTTCGCGCAGGTGAAGATCAAGAACGCGCAGCACGGCCTCGAGAACCCGAACGCGCGCTACCGCAAGGCCTTCAACGCCGACGAGGTCGCGGCGTCGCCGATGGTGGCCAACCCGCTGCGGCTGATGGACATCTGCGCCACGTCCGACGGCGCTGCCGCATTGATCGTCGCCAGCGTCGATTACGCGCGGCGCATCGGCCGCGCCGACGCGCCGCGCGTGGCGGCGATTTCCACCGTCACGCCGACCTTCGCATCCAGCGTGATCGAAATGCCCGACATCGCCACCGACTCGGCGGTCGCGGCCGAGGCGCACAGCTTCCGCGCGGCGCTGCCGATGAAGGCCTACGAAGAAGCCGGCATCGGCCCCGAGGACGTGAGCCTGGCCGAGGTCTACGACCTGTCGACCGCGCTCGAACTCGACTGGATCGAAGACCTGCGGCTGTGCGCACGCGGCGAGGCCGCGCTGATGCTGCGCAGCGGCGCCACGCGCGTCGGCGGGCGCATCCCGGTCAATGCCTCGGGGGGCCTGGCCTGCTTCGGCGAGGCGGTGCCGGCGCAGGCCTTGGCGCAGGTGTGTGAACTGACGTGGCAACTGCGCGGCCAGGCCGGCGCGCGCCAGGTGCCAGGCGCCAAGGTTGGCATCACCGCCAACCAGGGGCTGTTCGGGCACGGCTCGTCGGTCATCGTCAAGCGATGAGCCGGCCCGTTCATCCGGCGCTGCGCACGCCGCTGTGCGAGCTGCTCGGCTGCGAAGTGCCGGTGGTGCAGACGGCGATGGGCTGGGTCGCCGGCCCCGAGCTGGTGGCGGCCACGACCAACGCCGGCGGTTTCGGTTTTCTTGCCGGCGCGACGATTCCGGCCGAGCGCATCGAAGACGACATCCTGAAGGTCAAGCGCCTCACCGAAGACCGCCCCTTCGGCTTGAACTTCCACATGTTCCAGCCCAACGCGCAGCAGTTGCTGGACCTGGCGGTCAAGTACCGCATGCGCGCGGTCAGCTACGGCCGCGGGCCCGACAAAAAGGTGATCGGCCGGCTGCGTGACGCCGGCATCACCTGCATGCCCACCGTGGGTGCGCTCAAGCACGCACAAAAGGCGATCGAGATGGGCGCCAACGTCATCACCATCCAGGGCGGCGAGGGCGGTGGCCACACCGGCAGCGTGCCGACCACGGTGCTGCTGCCGCAGGTGGTCGACGCGGTGAAGGTGCCGGTGGTGGCGGCCGGCGGCTTCTACGACGGCCGCGGCCTGGTGGCCGCGCTGGCCTACGGTGCGCAGGGCATCGCGATGGGCACGCGCTTCCTGATGACCAGCGACTCGGGCGTGCCCGCGGTCACATTGGAGCGTTACGTCAAGGCCAAGGACGCCGAGCGCATCCGCGTCTCGCACCTGGTCGACGGCATGCCGCAGCGCATGCTGGAAAACGAATACCTGGCGATGCTGGAGAAGGCCTCGCCCTTCAAGCGGCTGCGCATCGCCATAACCAGCGCGTTGCAGTGGAAGTCGCAGACCGGCATGACGACATCGCAGGCGCTGAAGATATTCATGCAGGCGCTGCGCGAAGACGCCGGCAACGTGGCGCAGACGGTGATGGCGGCCAACGCGCCGGTGCTGCTGGAGCGCGCGATGGTGCAGGGCAAACCGGCCGAAGGCGTGATGTCGTCGGGACAGGTCGCCGCGGTCATCGGCGAGCTGCAGTCCTGCCGCGAAGTCATCGACGGCATCGTCGCGCAGGCCGAAGCGCGGCTGCGTGTGCTGTCACCCCAAGCCGCGACGGAGGGCGTGCATGTCTGAGCAATCTGATCAATTCCAAACCCAGGTGCACCACGACGGCGTGGCCGAGGTGGTGCTGAACCGCCCGCCGGTCAATGCGCTGAACGCGGCCGGCTGGAACGCATTGGCCGCCGAAATCGCCGCGCTGGGTGAACGCCCCGAAGTGCGCGTGATCGTGATCCGCGCCGAAGGCAAGGGCTTTTGCGCCGGTGTCGACATCAAGGAACTCAACGCCGACCAGAGCCTGATCATCGCGGTCAACGCCGGCAACTACGCCACCTTCAAGGCGGTGCACCTGAACAAGGTGCCGGTGATCGCCGCGGTGCACGGCTTCGTGCTGGGGGGTGGCATCGGCATCTGCGGTGCGGCCGACATCGTGATCGCCGCCGACGACGCCAGCTTCGGCCTGCCCGAAGTCGACCGCGGTGCGATGGGCGGCGCGGCGCACCTGCAGCGCATGTTCGGCGTGCAAAAGACGCGCTACCTGTTCTTCACCGGCGAGATGATCGGCGCCCCGGAAGCGTTGCGGCTGGGTGCGATCGAGCGCGTGGTGCCGCGCGCCGAACTGCGCGACAGCGCGATGGCCATCGCCGCGAAGATCGCGGCCAAGAGCCCGGCCATGATCCGCATCGCCAAGGAGGCGCTGACCGGCGTCGAGGACGGCAACCTCGAGGCCAAGTACCGCTGGGAGCAGGGCTTCACGCTGCAGGCCTACATGAGCCCCGACTCGGCCGAGACGCGCCGCGCCTTCGTCGACAAGCGCGACGCCAAGTTCTGAAGTGAACACCCAATTCATTCACCGCAGAGTAAAGGAGGGCGCAGAGTTTGTGCAGAGGAATTCGATTTCGACTCTGCGAACCTCTGCGTCACTCCGTTCCTCTGCGGTGAAGGCTGTTGGTCTTTGTTGCATGCATCGCGGATGTCGCGCCATGAACAACCGAAACGAAAGCCCCGTCCCGTGGATCTGAGTTTCACCCCCGAGCAGCAGGCCTTCCGTGCCGAAGCACGACAGTGGCTGCGCGCCAACGTGCCGCAACAGTCGCTGGCCAGCTACGACACGCGCGAAGGCTTCGAGCAGCACCGCGCCTGGGAAGCCAAGCTGGCCGAAGGCGGCTGGAGCAGCGTGATCTGGCCCAAGGACCTGGGCGGGCGCGGCGCCGACCTGAACGAGTGGCTGATCTTCGAAGAGGAGTACCACGCCGCCGGCGCGCCGATGCGCGTCAACCAGAACGGCATCCTGCTGCTGGGGCCCACGCTGATGGAGTTCGGCACGCCCGAGCAGAAGGCGCGCTTCCTGCCGCGCATGGCGCGCTGCGACGACATGTGGGCGCAAGGCTGGAGCGAACCGAACGCGGGTTCGGACATGGCGGCGATCAGCAGCCGCGCCATCCGCGACGGCGACGAATACGTGCTCAACGGCCAGAAGACCTGGTCGACGCGCGCGGTGTTCGCCAACTGGATGTTCGGCCTGTTCCGCAGCGACCCGCAGTCCAGCCGCCACCACGGGCTGACCTACCTGCTGCTGCCGCTGGACGCCAAGGGCATCACCATCCGCCCGATCAAGGCGCTGAACGGCAAGCAGGCCTTCGCCGAAGTGTTCTTCGACGACGTGCGCGTGCCGGCAGCCAACCGCATCGGCGACGAAGGCCAGGGCTGGAACGTGGCGATGGCCACCGCCGGCTTCGAGCGCGGCCTGTTGCTGCGCTCGCCGGCGCGCTTTCAGCGCACCGCGGCCAGGCTGGTCGAGCTGTACCGTCGCCATCGCGCGCAGGCCGACCGCGACCCCTCGATCCGCGAGGCGGTGATGCGCGCGTGGATGGACGCCGAGGCCTACAACCTGGCCAGCTACCACACCGTGGGCCGCGTCGCCAAGGGCGGCAAGGTCGGCGCCGAGGCCAGCACCAACAAGATCTTCTGGTCCGAACTCGACCTGCTGCTGCACGAGACCGCGCTGCGCATCCTGGGCCCGCGTGCCGAGCTGAGCGACGACCCCGAGGTGCACGAATGGCAGGAGGGCTTCCTGTTCGCGCAGGCCGGGCCGATCTACGCCGGCACCAACGAGATCCAGCGCAACATCATTTCCGAGCGCGTGCTCGGCCTGCCGAAGTCCTGAGGAGGCGACGATGGACTTCACCTTTTCCGAAGACCAGTTCGCCTTCCGCGACGCGGTCAGCCGCTTCCTGATGACCGAAGCCGCGCCCGAACTGCTGCGCGACATCTGGGAAACCGAATCCGGCCGCAGCGACGAATTGCTGGGCAAGATCGCGGCGCAGGGGCTGACCGCGCTGTCGGTGCCCGAGGCCGACGGCGGGCTGGGCCAGTCCGACATCGACTGGGCGCTGCTGGCGCAGGAGGTCGGCTACTACGCCTTGCCCGATTCGCTGACCGACTCCGCCTGCGTCGCCGTCGGCGTGCTGGCCGCGCTGCCGGCGCAGCACGCGCTGCGCAGCGCCTGGCTGCCGCGCGTGGCCGACGGCAGCGCACGCATCGGCATCGGGCATCCGGTGAACCCCTGGGTGGCCGACGCCGACCTGGCCGAGCTGCTGCTGCTGGTCGAGGCCGGCGCCACGACGCGGCTGCATGCGCTGCCGCGCGATCAGGTGCAGGCGCACGCGCAGCGCAGCATCGACGCCTCGCGCCGGCTCGTGGCGCTCGAATGGAGCCCGCAACCGGCCACCTGCATCGCCGAAGGCCCGGCGGCACAGGCGATGGCCGACGCGATGCTCGACCGCGCCGCGCTGTGTGCGGCAGGGCAGCTGGTCGGCCTGGCGCAGCGCATGCTCGACCTGTCGGTCGACTACGTATCGCAGCGCAAGCAGTTCGGCAAGGTGATCGGCAGTTTCCAGGCGGTCAAGCACCATCTGGCCGACGTGGTGACGAAGATCGAGTTTGCCAAGCCGGTGCTGTACCGCGCGGCGCTGGCCTTGCAAGGCGATGAGCCGCAGCGTGCGCTGTACGTGTCGCACGCCAAGCTGGTGTGCGCCGACGCCGCGCTGACGGCCGCGCGCAAGGGCATCCAGGTGCACGGCGCGATGGGCTACACCTGGGAGGTCGATCTGCAGATGTTCATGAAGCGCGCGTGGGCGCTCGACGGCGCCTGGGGCGACCGCGCCTTCCACCGCCAGCGCCTGGGTGCGCAGCTGCTCGACGGCGACGCGCCGCTGGGCCCGGGCGCCACTTTCAACCTTTAAGCAGCCATGATCGAAGCTTTCATCATCGACGCACTGCGCTCGCCCACCGGGCGGCGCAAGGGCTCGCTGGCGCAGGTGCACGGCGCCGACCTGGGCGCGCACGTGATCCGCGCCATCGTCGAGCGCAACGCCATTCCGGCCGAGGACTACGACGACGTGATCTTCGGCTGCGTCGACACCATCGGCGCATTGGCCGGCGACATCGCACGCACTTCGTGGCTGGCCGCCGGCATGCCGCTGACGGTGCCCGGCACCACGGTCGACCGCCAGTGCGGCAGCTCGCAGCAGGCGGTGCACTTCGCCGCGCAGGCGGTGATGAGCGGCACGCAGGACGTGGTGCTGGCCGGCGGCGTGCAGACGATGTCGAGCATTCCGATCAGCTCGGCCATGCTCGCCGGGCAGCCGCTGGGCTTCACCACACCCTTCGCCGAAAGCATCGGCTGGAAGGCACGCTTCGGCGACGCGCCGGTGAACCAGTTCTACGCCGCGCAGCGCATCGCCGACCATTGGGACTTGAGCCGCGAGGCGATGGAGGTCTTCGCCAAGACCAGCCACGACCGCGCACTGGCCGCCATCCGTGAAGGCCGCTTCGACCGCGAGGTGGTGCCGTATCCCTTGCCGGGGGGCGACTTCCGCATGGACGAAACCGCGCGCGAGAGCACGCTGGAGAAGATGGCCACGCTGGCCCCGGTGGACCCCACCTATCCGAAGATCACCGCCGCGGTGTCGAGCTCGACCTGCGATGCGGCCTCGGCCGTGCTGGTGGCCTCCGCCGCGGCGGTGAAGCGCTACGGCCTGAAGCCGCGCGCACGCATCGTGCACCTGTCGGTGCGCGCCGACGACCCGATCTGGCACCTGACCGCGCCGATCCCGGCCACCGCGCACGCGCTGAAGAAGTCCGGCATGAAGCTGGCCGACATCGACTTGGTCGAGATCAACGAGGCCTTCGCCTCGGTGGTGATGGCCTGGTTGAAGGAGACCGGCTACGACCCCGCGCGCACCAACGTCAACGGCGGGGCGATCGCGCTCGGCCACCCGCTGGGCGCGTCGGGCACCAAGCTGATGACCACGCTGCTGCACGAGCTGGAACGCCGCGGTGGACGCTACGGGCTGCAGACCATGTGCGAAGGCGGCGGCCAGGCCAACGTCACCGTCATCGAGAGGATCTGAGGCATGGCCATCGACCGACGTGACTTCCTCGGTGCCGCCGCAGTCGGTGCCATCAGCGTATCGGACGCGCGCGCGGCGAGCGCGCCGCCGATGCCCGAGTATCAGCGGCTGGACGCCACCGCGCTGGCCGCCGAGATCCGCCGCGGTCGCATCACGCCGATCGAGGCGCTCGACGCGGCGATCGCCCGCGTCGAGGCGACGGGCGTGATCAATGCCATCGCCGAGCGCGACTTCGAGCAGGCGCGCGAGCTGGCCAAGTCGCTGTCCGCGTCCGGCCGCGCCGAGCGCGAAAGCCGGGCGCGCGCCGCGCCACTGATGGGTGTCCCGTTTGCGCTGAAGGACCTCGGCGTGGCGATGAAGGGCACGGTTACGACGAACGGCTGCGCCTTCTTCCGCGACGCCGTGCAGGACCACGATTCGACGCTGGTGCAGCGCCATCGCGCCGCCGGGCTCAACATCTTCGCCAAGACCACCACGCCCGAGTTCGGCCAGACGGCGACCACCGAATCGCGGCTGTTCGGACTCACGCGCAACCCCTGGCATCTCGAGCGCAGCACCGGCGGCTCGTCGGGGGGCTCGGCCGCGCTCGTGGCCGCCGGCGTCATCCCGGTGGCCCATGGCACCGATGGCGGCGGCTCGATCCGCATCCCGGCCTCGGCCTGCGGGCTGTTCGGCCTGAAGCCCAGCCGCAGCCGCGTGCCGCCGGGCCCGGACGTGCTCGACGCGTCGCTGGGGCTTTCGGTACACCACGTCATCAGCCGCTCGGTGCGCGACAGCGCGCTGCTGCTCGAGCTGACGCAAGGCCCCGAGCCCGGCACGCGCATTGGCCCGCCGATCGACCCGGTCCTGCCAGCCTTGACCCGGCCGCCGCGGCGGCTGCGCATCGCGCTGCTTGAGGACAACCTGTTTCGCGTGCCGGTGCATCCCGACTGCCTCGAAGCCGTGCGCAAAGCCGCCCGGCTGTGCGAAGCGCTCGGCCACAGCGTCGAGTCGGCGCCGCGTCCGCTGCTGCCCGACGATCTGGTGGCGCAGATGTACGGCGGCATGGGTCTGATGACGGGCACCAGCATGCTGGTCGCGGTGATGGCGCGCGAGAAGGCGCTCGGCCGCAGCGCGAACGAGGATGAATTCGAGCCCATCAATTGGCGCACGCTGAAGGCGGCGCGCGGCTACACGGCCGCCCAGATCACGAGCGCGCGCATGGCCTGCGATCAGGCGGGCCGCGCCTTCGACCTGTTCTTCGGCAAGTACGACATGCTGCTGTCGCCGACGACCGCGGCGCCCGCGCCCAAGCTGGGCGTGCTGTCGCTCGATCAGCCGTGGGACGACTACGTGAAAGAGGCGGTGACGGCGTCTGCCTTCACGTCGATGTTCAACATCAGCGGCAACCCGGCGATGTCGGTGCCGCTGTTCTGGAGTGCCGGCGGCCTGCCCGTCGGCGTGCAATTCGCCGCGGCCTTCGGGGCCGAAGCGCGCCTGCTGGCGCTGGCCGCGCAGCTCGAACATGCTGCGCCGTGGAACGAACGCCGCCCCACCCTGGGATCCTGACCGAATCGCCTCTGACGAAATGACTGAAATCTGCAACGGCCGTACCGTCCTCATCACCGGCGCCGGCGGCGGCCTGGGCCGAGCCTACGCGCTGGCCTTCGCCGCACAAGGCGCCAACGTCGTGGTCAACGACATCCGGCTCGACGCCGCCACGGCGGTGGCCGGTGAGGTCCAGGCCGCGGGTGGCCGCGCGCTGGCCAACGACGGCGACATCACCACGCTGGCCGGCGCTCGCGCCATCGTCGATGCCGCGGTGGCGGCCTTCGGCGAAGTGCACGTGCTGGTCAACAACGCCGGGGTGCTGCGTGACCGCATGTTCCTCAGCCTGTCCGAGGACGACTGGGACACGGTGATGCGCGTGCACCTGCGCGGCCACTTCTGCCTCGCGAACGTGCTCGGGCGGCGCTGGCGCGACCAGAAGAAGGCCGGCCAGCCGGTCGACGCACGCATCGTCAACACCAGTTCGGGCGCCGGGCTGCAAGGCTCGATCGGCCAGAGCAATTACGTCGCCGCCAAGGGTGGCATCGCCGCGCTGACGCTGGTGCAGGCGGCCGAGCTGGCGCGCTACGGCATCACCGTCAACTGCCTGGCGCCGGCGGCGCGCACCGCGATGACCGAAGGCGCGATGCCCGACATGGTGAAGAAGCCCGAATCCGGCTTCGACGTGTGGGATCCGCTGAATGTGGCATCGATCGTCGTCTGGCTCGGCAGCCCGTTGTCGGCGCACGTCAGCGGCCGCTGCTTCGAGGCCAAGGGCGGCGAGATCTCGGTGGCCGACGGCTGGCACACCGGCAGGATCCAGGACAAGGGTGCGCGCTGGGATCCGGCCGAACTCGGCGCGGTGGTCGACGCGCTGATCGCCGAGGGCCGGCCGCCGCAGAAGGTCTACGGCACCTGATGGCCGCAAAGACGCTGCGCTGACATGGACCTGCGGCTGAATGAAGACCAACGGCTGATCGCCGAATCCGCGGCCGACTTCCTGGCCGATGCCGCGGCGATGCCGGCCACGCGCGCCGCCGCCGACAGCGACGCCGGCATCGACGCCAAGTTGTGGCAGGGCATCGCCGAGCTGGGCTGGTGCGGTGTGCACCTACCCGAAGCCGATGGCGGGCTTGGCCTCGGGCCGATCGAACTCGCGCTGCTGCAAGAGCAGATGGGCCGGCGCCTGGCCTGCGTGCCCTTCCTCGACAGCGCGCTCGCCGCGGCGCTGCTGAGCGAAGTGGACCGCGACGGCGCACTGGCCGCGCGCTGGCTGCCGGCGCTGGCCGCGGGACGCAGCATCGCCACCCTTTGCACCGAGCCCGGCGGTGCGCGCGCCTGGCAGGACGGCGCGCAGTGGCGCGTACACGGGCGCTGGTCGCCGGTGGGCTCGGCCGCGCAGGCCGAACTGCTGCTGCTACCGGCCCGCGTCGATGGTGACGGCACCGTGCTGCTGGCCGTGCCACGCCGCAGCGCCGGTCTGCAGGTGCGTGAACTGGACACCGTCGACCGCACGCGCCGCAGCGCCGAGGTGGTGGCCGCCGAGCCGGTCGCGCTCGATGCCGACGCCTGCCTGGCACGCGGGCGCGCGCTGGGCGACGCGCTGGCGCGCAACCGTGCGCTGGCCGCGGTGGCTCTGGCGGCCGAGCAGGTGGGCGTGGCACAGCAGTGCCTGGACCTGAGCGTGGCCTACACGCAAGAGCGGCAGCAGTTCGGCCGCGCGGTGGCGTCGTTCCAGGCGGTCAAGCACCGCTGTGCGCAGATGATGGTGCTGCTCGAGTCCGCGCGATCGGCGGTGCATGGCGCCGCGGCGCGGCTTGCCGATGCGCCGGCCGTGCGCGAGCGCGACATGGTCGCGGCGCTGGCGCTGGTCGAGGCCCACGAGGCAGCGCTGTTCTGCGCGCAGGAGGCGATCCAGCTGCACGGCGGTGTCGGCTTCACCTGGGAGTACGACCCGCACCTGTACTTCAAGCGCGCGCAGGCCAACAGCCAGCGATTGGGAGCTTCCAGCGTCTGGCTGGAACACGTGGCGGCGCTGCTGCTCGACGAGGTGGCGACATGAACCTGCACGAATCGGCCGCCGACAACAGCTTCCGCGCCGAGGTGCAGGCCTGGATGCGAGCCAACCTGACGCGCGAGTTCGATGCCCTCAAAGGGGTCAACGGCCCCGGCGCCCCGGGCTACGACGCCGCCCTGGCCAAGCGCTGGGAGCAGCGCATGGCCGCGGGCGGCTGGGTCGGCATCGGCTGGCCGCGCGCGGCGGGCGGACGCGAGCTGCCGCTGTCGCAGCAGGTGGTGTTCCACGAGGAATACGTGCGCGCCGGCGGCCCGGGGCGCATCGGCCACATCGGCGAGACCCTGCTGGCGCCGACGCTGATCGCCTACGGCACGCCGGAACAGCGCGCGCGCTTCCTGCCGGGCATCCTGGGTGGCACCGAGTACTGGGCGCAGGGTTATTCCGAGCCCGGCGCCGGCTCCGACCTGGCGGCAGTCGCCACACGCGCCGAGCGCAACGCCGAGGGTCAATGGGTGTTGCATGGCCAGAAGGTCTGGACCTCGTGGGCGCACGAGTCCGACTGGATCTTCGTGCTGGCGCGCACCGAGCCCGGCTCGCAGCGCCACCAGGGCCTGAGCCTGCTGCTGGTGCCGCTGCGCCAGCCCGGCATCGAGGTGCGGCCGATCCGCCAGATCACCGGCAGCGCCGAGTTCAACGAGGTCTTCTTCGACGGGGCGCGCACCGAAGGCAGCCTGCACCTGGGCGCGGTGGGGCAGGGCTGGAAGGTGGCGATGGCGCTGCTGGGCTTCGAGCGCGGTGCGTCGACGCTGGGCCAGCAGGCGCATTTCCAGCATGAGCTGGAGCTGCTGATCGAAGTCGCCAAGGCCAACGGCGCCGCGCGTGATGCGGTGCTGCGCCAGCGTATCGCGCGCGCCGCGCTCGGCCTGCACACGCTGCGCTTCAATGCCTTGCGCGTGCTGGGTGCCGAAGACGGCGCGGCGCCGCCGCCGGCGGCGATGATCTCCAAGTACGCCTGGTCCAACTGGCACCGGGCATTGGGGCAACTGGCAGTCGACGTGCTGGGCGCCGCGGGTAACATCGACGACGGCGATGCGCGCCACCGTGATTTACAAACGCTGTGGTTGACCAGCCGAGCCGATACCATCTACGCCGGAACCAACGAGATCCAATTGAACCTGATCGCCGAACGCGCGCTGGGCATGCCGCGATGAACGAGTTGAGCGCAGCCGACGTCACGACCATCGTCAAGGGCTACCTGCGCGCGCTCGAAAGCGGCGACGTCGATGCCATCGTGTCGCTGTACGCCGAGGACGCGACGCTGGAAGACCCGGTGGGCTCGACGCCGGTGGTCGGCCACGCCGCCATCCGCGCCTTCTATGCGAAAGCGCAGGACATGCACCCGCGCATCAAGCTCACCGGCGCGGTGCGCGTGGCCGGTCGTGAATGTGCGTTCGCCTTTGCGGTGACGGTCACCTACCAGGGACAGCGCATCACCATCCACCCGATCGACACCTTCCGCTTCGACGCGGCCGGGCGCATCACGCAGATGCGCGCCTACTTCGGCCAGGCCAACATCGAGCCGGCCTGAAGCCGCACGCTCGCGGGCGCTTCACTCCCCCCTCGTCCGTCGGGACGATGCCGCAGCCGCCAGCGCTGGCGACGATGGCGCAGCCGGCCTGAGCGCGCTGCCGCAAAGGGCGCGGCGACACACCCTGCGAACCAGCCAAGAGGAGACACACTCATGAGAGTCCGCCACGTCCTGGGCGCCAGCTTCATCGCCCTCGCGGCGAGCGCCAGCCTGCCGGCCCACGCGCTGAACATCGTGATCGGCAACGACGACGGCTGCGAAGCCTCCGGCGTGCATGCGCTGTACCAGAAGCTCACCGAAGCCGGCCACCAGGTGATCGTCTCCGCGCCGATGCTCGACCAGAGCGGGCAGGGCGGCGCGCTCGCCTTCCTGCGCCCGATCACGCCGCTCACCGCGCCCAGCCGCGGCGGCAACCTGCCGGCCGGCACACCAGGCGTCGCGACCCTGGCCAGCGTGTCCGACCTGCCCTACGGCAACCGCGTGTTCTGCGTCAACTCCACGCCGGTGGCGGCGGTGATGCACGGCCTGGACGTGGCCGCGGCCGCGGTGTTCGGCGCGCCGGCCGACCTGGTGATCTCGGGCGTCAACTACGGCAGCAATACCGGGCTGATCAACAACGGCTCGGGCACGGTCAACGCCGCGCTGAGCGCCGTCAACCGCGGTTACGCGGCAATCGCCGCCAGCGCGGTGCTTCCGGCGTCGTACCGCACCTTCAACGTGCTTCGGCTGTCCGACCAGGAGTACGAGAACGCCGATCTGGTGGTGGCGCTGGTGGCCCGGCTCGAGCGCCGCGCTTGGCCGCATGGGCAGGGTTACGGTCATGGCCAGGCGCCGGCACGCGAGCTGATCCCGGCCGGCTTCGCGCTGAACCTGAACCTGCCGAGCTACGCCGCCGGCAGCGGCGGCGCACTGAAGTGGCGCATGTCGGACGAAGGCACCGCCGCTGCCGCGGCACCGTTCTTCGTTGCCGATCTGAGCACCAGCACGCTGGCGCAACGCGTGGGCCTGGGCAATGTGCACCTGCCCGGCGTCACGCTGCTGCTGCCCGGCCAACCCGATCCGGCGGCCACCGGCCTGCGCTTCGTCGAGGACAACGACCGCTCGTCGGAGCAGAACGTGATCGACGCCGGCGCCATCGCGCTCAGCCTGATCCAGGGCAACCACCAGGCCGCGGCGCGCGCCAAGGCGCTGATGCGCGTGCGGCTGCACGGCCTCGTCGACTGAGCCTGCACCTTCCTTCTACCCCGAGCGAAGCCACCCCATGCCTGCCACCCCCAGCCCCGACTATGTTCCTGCCCACGGCCTGCTCAAAGGCAAATCGGCGCTGGTCACCGCCGCCGCCGGCGCCGGCATCGGCCTGGCGGTGGCCAAACGCTGCGCCGAGGAAGGCTGCCGCGCGCTGGTGCTCAGCGACGTGCACGAGCGCCGGCTGGCCGAGGCCGTGGCAGCGATCAAGGCCGAGACCGGCATCGAACACATCCACGGCCAGCTGTGCGACGTGTCCAAGGAGGACCAGGTGCAGGCGCTGATCGACTTCGCCGAGGCCCAGCTTGGTGGCATCGACGTGCTGATCAACAACGCCGGGCTGGGCACTTCCAAGCGCATCGTCGAGATGGCTGACGACGAGTGGCACAAGGTGATCGACATCACGTTGACCGGCACCTTCCGCATGACGCGCGCCGCGCTGCGCGTGATGCAGCCGCGCGGGCGCGGCGTGATCGTCAACAACGCCTCGGTGCTGGGCTGGCGCGCGCAGGCCGAGCAGGCGCACTACGCGGCGGCCAAGGCCGGCGTGATGGCGCTGACGCGCTGCGCAGCGATCGAGGCGGCCGAGCACGGCATCCGCATCAACGCGGTGGCGCCGTCGATCGCGATCCACGCCTTCTTGAAGAAATCGGCCTCGCCCGAGTTGTTGGACCAGCTGGCGTCCAAGGAAGCCTTCGGCCGCGGCGCCGAACCCTGGGAGGTGGCCAACGTGATGGTCTTCCTGGCCAGCGACTATTCGAGCTACATGACCGGCGAGGTGGTGTCGGTCAGTTCGCAAAGGGCCTGAGCCATGGCAACCACCTTCGATTCCAACGCCGCGGTGCTCGCCGCGGTCGGCCGCGACCTCGGCGCCACCGACTGGATGGTGCTGGACCAGGCGCGCATCCAGCGCTTTGCCGACGCCACCGACGACCAGCAGTGGATCCACGTCGATCCGCAGCGCGCGGCGGCGGGCCCCTTCGGCGGCTGCATCGCACACGGCTACCTCACGCTCGCCCTGGCCAGCAAGTTCCTGCCCGAGCTGGTCAGCTACCAGCGCTTGAAGATGGGCGTGAACGTCGGCACCGACCGCGTGCGCTTCCCGGCGCCGGTGAAGGCCGGCTCGCGCATCCGTGGCCGCGGCGAGGTGCTGGCCGCCGAAGAGGCCAAGGGCGGCGCGGTCAAGGTCACGATCCGTATCACGGTCGAGATCGAGGGCTCGGACAAGCCGGGCTGCGTCGTCGACACCATCAGTTTGCTGACATTCGAATGAAAGGCCCCGCCATGCAAGAAGCCGTCATCGTCTCCACCGCGCGCACGCCGATAGCCCGCGCCTACCGCGGCGCCTTCAACGACACCGAAGCGCCGGTGCTCGGCGGCCATGTGATCCGCCACGCGCTGCAGCGTGCCAAGGTCGACGGATCGGAAGTCGACGACGTGATCCTCGGCTGCGCCGCGCAGCAGGGCACGCAGGGCTTCAACCTCGGGCGGCTGTGCACCTACACCGCCGGGCTGCCCGACACGGTGGCCGGCATGACCATCGACCGCATGTGTGCCAGCGGGCTGGTGGCCATCGCCACCGCGGCGCAGGGCATCATGACCGGCAGCCTGCGCATCGCGGTGGCCGGCGGCATGGAGTCGATCTCGCTGACGCAGAACCAGCACAAGAACAGCCACCGCGCACAAAGCCAGGCGGTGCTGGCGGCCAGCCCGGCGGCCTACATGCAGATGATCGAGACCGCCGAGGTCGTGGCCGCGCGTTACGGCATCAGCCGTGCGCGGCAGGACGAGTTTGCGCTGCAAAGTCAGCAGCGCACCGCGGCGGCGCAGGCGGCCGGGCGCTTCGACGCCGAGATCGTGCCGCTGCAAAGCGTCAAGCAGCTGTTCGACAAGGAAGGCCAGCCGACGACCAAAGAGACGGTTACGCTCGAGCGCGACGAAGGCAACCGCGCCGACACCACGCTGGAAAGCCTGACCAAGCTGAAACCCGTGTGGAAGAACGGCAAGGTGATTGCCGAAGGCCAGAACATCACCGCCGGCAACGCCTCGCAGCTGTCCGACGGTGCCAGCGCCTCGGTGCTGATGAGCGCGGCCGAGGCCAAGGCGCGCGGGTTGACGCCGCTGGGCACCTACCGCGGCCTGGCGGTGGCCGGCTGCGCGCCGGATGAGATGGGCATCGGCCCGGTGTTCGCGGTGCCCAAGCTGCTCGAGCGCCACGGCTTGAAGGTGGCCGACATTGGGCTGTGGGAGCTGAACGAGGCTTTCGCCTGCCAGGCGCTGTACTGCCGTGACCGGCTGGGCATCGCCGAAGACCGGCTCAACGTCGACGGCGGCGCGATCGCGGTCGGCCACCCCTTCGGCATGTCGGGGGCGCGGCTGGTCGGCCACGCGCTGATCGAAGGCCGGCGCCGCGGCGTGCGCTGGGTGGTGGTCAGCATGTGCGTGGGCGGCGGCATGGGCGCGGCCGGGCTGTTCGAGCTGGCCTGATCGTCCCCGGGGTCGGGTGATGCGCGGCGCGCGATGACCGCGCGGCGGGCCATCGGGTTTTCTGGGGGCGTAGATGGTATTGGCGGCGGTTTAGACTGGCCGCTTCATGCCAGAGACCTCCCGTGCCCAAGCGCTGAATACCGCGCTCGACGGCTTCAGCGCGCTGCTCAGCGGCATCTACGACGCCGCGCTCGATCCGGCGTTGTGGGCGCACTGCCTGACCGCGATCTGCCGCGAGCTGCGCGCGAACTACGTGTCGCTGATCGTGCGCCCGGGAAGCGCCGACGATCTCGGCCTGATCGTGTCGGCGACCAGCGAGCCGCGCGAGCTCGATCCGCACAACCGCTTCATCAGCATGAGCCCGTTCGCGGGGCTGCAGCCCGACCGGCTGGTCACCATCACCGACATCCTGTCGGAGACCGACTGGCGCAACTCGCAGTACTTCCGCGACTGGTGCAAGCCGCACGACGTGTTCCATGTGATGGCCTGCGACATCGCCACCCAGGGCGGCATCTACGGCTTTCGGCTGACGCGGCCCGAACACGAACCGGCCTTCGGTGCGGCCGAACGCGCGCAATGCGCGCGGCTGCTGCCGCACCTGCGCCGCGCGCTGAGCCTGCACCAGGCGCAGCGCAGCGACCGCCGCGTGCATTCGCTGTACAGCCAGGCGATGGCGCAGCTGATGGTCGGCGCGATCGTGCTCGACGAGCGCGGCAAGGTGCTCGAGTGCAACCCGATGGCCAACGCGATCGTCAAGATGGCCGACGGGCTGCGCATCGCCGGCGACGAGGTCGAGGCCACCTACCGCACCGACAACACCCGGCTGCAGCGCCTGATCCGCGACGCGATGGCGAGCCTGCCGGGCCGCACGCCGTCGTTGATCGAGGCGATGTCGGTGACGCGGCCGTCGGGCAAGGTGGCCTGGGGCGTGGTGGTGCAGCCGATCGCGCCCGACGACTGGAGCGAGGGCAAGCACCGGCCGAGCGTGGCCGTGTTCGTGCGCGACGCCGAGGGCAAGGCCGATCCGCCGGTGCGCCTGGCGCAGCAGCTGTTCCAGCTGACGCCGGCCGAAACCGCGCTGGCGATCCAGCTGGCCAACGGGCTGTCGCTGGAAGAAGCGGCCGAGGCGCTGAACATCCGGCGCAACACCGCGCGCGCGCACCTGCGCTCGATCTTTTCCAAGACCGGGGTGCGCCGGCAGACCGAGCTGGTGCGCATCTTCCTGAACAGCGTCGCGCTGCTCGGCGGCTCGGGCTGAAACGAAACCGGCCGCCCCCGGCCGCCGGGCGGCCGCCCCCCGAGGGGGCACCGAACCCGACCGGGAGGCCCGGATCGGGTTCGGCCCGCGGACGCCGCCGCTCCCCCTGGCGGCCTGCGGCGGCCTGCTCCCGAGGGGGAACTCGTTGCAGGCGTCGCGGGCCGCGCGAAGCGCGGTGGAGCAACTGAGATCCCTGCTGGGCGCGGCGCCGCCGCGGCCGTGCCGCCGGCCTGCCGTAGTCCGTTTGCACGGTGATTGGCGCCGCCGGTCGTGCAACAGTGCCGCGCGACGCTTTTTGCCAACTCCACGCCCACGTTCGCCATGACCCTCGTTGCCTGGTGCTCCTTCGTCCTCGGCATCATCGGCTGCCTGTTTGCCGGCACCGCCTTGCTCGAGCGGCCCGGAACGATCGACCGGCTGTCGATCTGGTACTTGGCCTTCGCGCTGCCCGGCAGCGAGCTGTCGGCGTTCCTGGCCACCATCGGCGTGGTGCTCGCCGCCGGCGCCTGGGCGCTGGGCATCGACGCGCTGGCCATCGGTCGCTGGGCGCTGGCGCTGCACGGGGTGGCCATCGCTGGGCTGGTGTGGGTGATCTGGCGTTCGCGCGGCGCCTTCGACGCCATCGACGGCGCGGTGCGCCAGGCGCTGGGCGCCGACTACGAACGACAGATCGCGCCGACGCGCACTTCGCTGATCCGCCGCAAGCTCGACCCAGGCCACTGGTGGCGCCCGATGGGCTACCGCCGCGACGACGTGCTGTGGACGCGGCACATCCCCTTCGTCGCCAATCCGCACAAGCAGCAGCACCTGGACGTGATCGTGTCGCGCACGCCGGCCGCCGGGCCGCGCCCGGTGCTGCTGAACATCCACGGCGGCGGCTGGGTCATCGGCGAAAAAGGCACGCAGGCGATGCCGCTGCTGATGCACATGGCCAGCTGCGGCTGGCTGGTGGTCGACGCCGACTACCGCCTGAGCCCCGGTGTGCGCATGCCCGAGCACATCATCGACGTCAAACGCGCGATCGCCTGGACGCGCGAGAACGCCGCCAAACACGGCGGCGACCCGCGTTTCATCGTCATCACCGGCGGCTCCGCGGGCGGCCACCTGGTGGCGCTGGCGGGGCTCACCGCCAGCCAGCCGCAGTGGCAGCCGGGCTTCGAGGCCGCCGACACCCGCGTGCAGGCCGTGCTGCAGATGTACGGCAAGGTCGACCTGCTGGCCGAGCGGGTGCCCGATGCGCATTTCCAGGAATTTCTCGAGCGCAGCGTGATGCCTGCGCCGCGGGCCGAGCACGAGGCGCTGTGGCGCGCGATGGCGCCGTCGAGCTACCTGCGCGCCGGCGCCGGCCAGGCCGGGCCGCCGTTCTTCGTGGTGCACGGCACGCACGACGAACTGATCCCGCTGGACGAGGCGCGCTGGTTCGTGCAGCGGCTGCGCGAGGGCCTGGGCAACGAGGTGATCTACGCCGAGGTGCCCAACGCGCACCACGGTTTCGACGTGCCGCATTCGTTGCGCTGCGACCTGTCGGTGGAGGCCTTCCAGCGCTACCTCGAGGTGCAGTACGCCAGGTGGTGCGAGCGCGAAGGCGTGTTGCCCACACCGGCGCAGGCGCAGCCGGCGGCAGCGCCGGAAGCGCTGCAGCGCGCGCCGGCCTGACGCGCCTGCATACTTCGAAGGCATTCGCTCGGGCCGTCTGAGCCGGCCCCCGGCGGCGCGCGGCTCGGGCGCAGCGCGAACCAAGAAAAGCAGGAGACAACACCGATGGCCGTGAACCCCGCCGCCTCCACCGACGCGCCGCCGAACACCGGCGCTTCGGCCCACAGTGCGCCGCTGCCCGTGTCCACCCACTGGACCTTGCTGCTGCTGCTGTTCGTCTACACGATGAGCTTCACCGACCGGCAGGTCATCGGCATCCTGGTCGAGCCGATCAAGCGCGAGTTCAACGTCAGCGACACCGCGATGGGGCTGCTCACCGGGCTGACCTTCGCGCTGTTCTACTCGCTGCTGGGCATCCCGTTCGCGCGTTATGCCGACCGCGCCAACCGGCGCAACTTCGTCGCGCTGTGCTGCGGCGCCTGGAGCATCTTCACCGCGCTGTGCGGCATGGCCGCGGGCTTCTGGACGCTGGCGCTGGCGCGCATCGGCGTGGCGGTGGGCGAGGCCGGCGGCACGCCGCCGTCGTTGTCGATGGTGGCCGACCACTACCCGCCGGCCAAGCGGGGGCGTGCGATGAGCGTGTTCATGCTCGGCCCGCAACTGGGCATCCTGTTCGGCCTGGCACTGGGCGGCTGGATCGCGCACCACTACGGCTGGCGCCAGACCTTCATCTGGATCGCGATGCCCGGCATCCTTGCGGCGCTGCTGCTGCGCTTTACCGCCGTCGAACCCAGGCGCGGCGCGTGGGAAAGCGCGGGCGTTCGGGCGGCGGCGGCCGCGCCCAGCGAGCCGGCGCGGCAGGTCTTCGCCGACCTGTGGCAGTCGCCGGCCTTCACGCGGCTGACGCTGGCCGGGCTGGTGCTCGGCTTTGCCGGCTACGGCATCGGCATCTGGACACCGGCGTTCCTGGTGCGCTCGCACCACATGACACTGCAAAGCGCCGGCGCGGTGATGGGCATCCTGGGCGGTCTGGCCGCGGTGCTGGGCTCGCTGATCAGCGGCTGGCTGTCCGATGCGCTGACCAAGCGCGACCCGCGCTGGCGGCTGGGAGTGCCCGTGCTGGGCTGCGCGCTGGCGATGCCGGCCGGCCTGGCCTTCTACCTGGCGCCGGCCGCCGACCCGTGGCTGCTGGGCGGGCTGACGATCCCGCGCTCGATCGCGTGGTACGTGCTGTTCGGCATGACCACCGTGTGGTGGATGGCGCCGGTCTATGCCGCGCTGTCCGACATCATCCCGGCGTACCGCCGCGCCACCGCCAACGCGATCTTCAACCTCGGTCTGGTGATGATCGGCGGCGGCCTCGGGCCGCTGCTGATCGGCGTGCTCAGCGACGCGCTGACGGCGCGCTACGGCAGCGAGGCGCTGCGCTGGGCGCTGACCTGGTCGATGGTGGTCTACATCATCGGCATCGCGGCCTTCATCGCCGCGATGAGGCCCTACGTGCAAAGCCTGAACCAGCAGCCGCGCTGAGGCGTCGTAGCAGGTACGCGATACGCGGATTCGGCGTCGGCTGCCGGCGCAAAGCGGCCTTCGGCCGCTTTGCGCCAAGGCGCATTGATGCGGCTCCCCCGCGCCCCCTCCGAGAGGGGGCTCCAGCATGGCCGTCGAGCCGGCCTTGGGGCCGGCGAAGGCCAGCTACGCCCTTCTGTTGGCCGCCAGGCCAACCGGTCGAACGAACTGGAGCCCCCTCTCGGAGGGGGCGCGGGGGAGCGGTGCATAGCGCCCAAGGCGCAAAGCGGCCAAAGGCCGCTTTGCGCCGAAAGCCGGTTCCCGTTTGCCTTGCGCCTGAGCGCGCATCCGTGCCCTGGCATCGGGCTCTCGCCGTCGCCCCCAACCTTCAAACGCGAAGCGCGCGGCGGATGGCCGCCGCAGTGTGCCCTGCGCGCGCCGCCTTACGGGCGCTGCTACTTCGATGCCTGCAGCCTGGCCAGCAGCGGGCCGAACGCGCGGTGGCGCGGCACATCCACCAGCGCGGCCACCGGCTGCGGGTGACTGCCGAACATCACGATCACGGTGTCGTGGTCAGGGAACACGTACAGCCGCTGGCCGAACGCGCCCATCGCCGCGAACGAGCGCGGCGGCTGCGGGTTGACCCACCACTGCGCGCGGTACGACCAGCCCGGGCGCTCCGGCATCCCGGCCGCTTCGAAGGCACGCGGGTCGCCGCCCCGAATCAGCTCGTCGACCACCGAGGCCGGGATGATCTGCTGCTCGCCCACACGGCCGTGCTGCAGCAGCATCTGGCCGATGCGCGCCAGGTCGTGCAGGCTGGCGCTCATGCCGGCGAAGCTGACCTCGGTGCCCAGCGGGTCGAGCATGAAGCTGCCGTCGTATTCCATGCCGAGCCGGCTCCACAGCCGCTGCTGCAGCCAGGCGCTGACCGACTGGTTCGCCGTGCGAGCGGCGATCCACGCGGTGACGTCGGTGGCCGGTGAGCGGTAGCGAAACGCCGTGCCGCGCGGCTCGTCGTGCAGGCTCTTCAGCGTGGGCAGCATGGCCAGGATGCCGCTGGGGTTGGTCGGGTTGTTGTATTGCGGCGCCCAGCCCATCGCGCCGACGTAGGCGAAGATGTCGGACTTCGGGTCGGTGTAGTTCTCGTTGAAGCGCACGCCGTCGGTCATGTCCATCACCTGGCGTACGGTGGCGTCGGCCCAGGCGCTGCCGGCCAGTTCGGGGATCAGCTTGCCGACCCGCGCGTTCTGGTCGAGCTTGCCTTCGGCCACCAGCGTGGCCGCCATCAGCCCGACCATCGACTTGGTGGCCGAGAACATCAGGTGCGCGGTCTCGGGCTTCATGCCGTTCAAGTAGCGCTCGTCGACGATGCGCCCGCGGTGCAGCACCAGCACCGCGTCGGTGTAGGTGGCCTGCAGCATTTGCGGCCAGGTCTGCGGCGCCTGCGCGGTGCCCACCTGCAGATCGTCGAGGGCCAGCGGCGCGCGCGGCAGTTCCCACACCTTGCCGATGGGCTGCAGCCGGCGCGTCGGGAACAGTTCGCGCGTGTGCTGGAACGACCAGATCTTCTGCGGGTAGTCCTGCCAGTTGCCGATGTGGATGCGGTACTCGGGCGGTGGCGGAAAGCCCTGCATCAGCAGCGCCGGGTCCAGCGTGGGCTTGGGCTGGGCCGCTGCCGGGGCCTGCGCTGCCGCCGGCGCCTGGGCCGGCGCGGCCGGCGCAAAGGCCGCACTCGCGGCCAGCACACACGCCGCCGCCAGGCGCTGTGTTTCGCGGGACAACTTCGGATCCATGGCTTGCCTTTCTTCTTCGCCGGCCCAGCGCCGTATGCTGCCAGCGCACTCTAGGGGGCGGTGGACCAAGGGCATCGTCCGCGCGGACGATGGGGGTTTGCCTCGGCGCGCAAACAATGGCTCGAGCTGCCGCGCCGGGCCTTGCCGCCGCCGCGTTGCCTCGAAGCCGGCCCGTCGACGTCGCCCCCTCCATGCCCAGCTCCTCGCCTGTCTCCCCGCGGCGCGCCCGCGTCAGCCTGGCGATGCTGGCGCTGCTGTCGGCGCTGGCCTTCATGGACCGCCAGATCTTCGCGGTGCTGCTGGTGCCGGTGCAGCGCGAGTTCAAGCTCGACGATCTCGAGGTGGCGGCGGTCACCAGCCTGGGTTTCGCCTTGTCCTTCGCGCTGCTGGCCATGCCGCTGGCGCGGCTGGCGGACCGCGGCTCGCGCCGCCGCATCATCGCCTGGTGCCGCGGCCTGGGCGGCGCACTGGCCGCGCTGGGGGCGGCCTCGGGCAGCGCGGGCATGCTGGCGGCCACGCGCATGGGCAGCGCCATCAGCGACGCCGGCGGCGGGCCGGCATCGATGTCGCTGGTGGCCGACCTGATGCCTGCCGGGCAGCGTTCGCGCGCGATGAGCGTGTTCGCCATGGCCAGCAGCGCCGGCTCGCTGCTCGCGTTGATCCTCGGTGCCTGGGGGGCGCAGCACTTCGGCTGGCGCCTCACCCTGGCGGCGATCGGCGCGTCGTCGCTGCTGGGCGCGCTGGCGCTGCGCTGGGCGGTCAGCGAACCGCCGCGCGCGGCGCGTGCCGTCACGCCGGCCAAGGCCTCCGGCGGCGCGCTGGCCGATGTGCTGGCGCCGCCGGCGGCGCGCTGGCTGCTGGGCGGCGCGGCGCTGGCGCTGCTGGCGGGTTATTCCTTCGGCATGTGGAACTTCGCCTACCTGGTGCGCGCGCATGGCCTGAGCGTGCAGACCACGGGCTGGGTCACCGGCCTGTCGGCGGCCGGATCGATGCTCGGCAGCGCGGTGTCGGGCTGGCTGGCCGACAAGCTGGTGCCGCGCGATGTGCGCTGGCAGATGGGTGTGCCGGTGCTGGGGCTGGCGATCTCGCTGCCGCTGGCGCTGGGCTTTCTCGCGCTCGATGCCGCGCACACCGGCTGGGCGATCGCGCTGCTGGTGGGCTTCGGCTTCTTCGTCGCCTGGTGGATCGCGCCGTCGTATGCGGCGCTGAGCCACATCGTCGCGCCCGAACGCCGCGCCAGCGCCAACGCGCTGCTGCTGCTGCTGGGTGCGGTCGGCGGCGGCGGCCTGGGCCCGGTGCTGACCGGCGCCATCAGCGACGCGCTGGCGCCGCACCTGCGCGGTGATCCGCTGGGCGCCGCGCTGGCGCTGGTGGTGCTGCTGCTGGCCCCGGCGCTGTGGGCCTTCTGGCGCTGCATGCGCTTGTACCCGGCGGCGTTGCGGCATCACACCCACGCCGAGACCGTGTCGCCGGCCACGCCATGAGCTTCAAGCTGATCTACCTGGCGCAGCGCAACCCGGCGCTGCGCCCCGAGCAGTTCGCGCAGGCCTGGCGCGAACATTCGGCGCTGGGTGCGGGTTGCAGCAACGTGCGCGAACGGGTGCTCGGCGTGCTGCAGTGCTCGCGCGTGCTCGACGGCGCGCCGCTGCCGGGTACCAGCAGCGAGCACGACGGCGTGAACCTGCTGCGGCTGCGCGATCAGGCGTCGGCGGCGGCGATCTGGAGCGACCCCGAGACGCTGGCCATCATGCGCCCCGACGAGCCGCGCGTGTTCGCGCGCTATGTGCGCGAGGTCGCGCTGGTGTGCCGCGAGCACGCACTGCGCGATGCGCCGCGCAGCCAGGTCTGTCTGCTGGGCTTTGTGCGCCGGCAGGCGGGCGTCACGCCACAGGCCTTTGCCCGCGACTGGGCCGATGCCGATGCGGCGCGCTGGCTGGGCGACGGGCCCTTCGCGAACTGCGTGCGTGTGGTCGACAACGAAGTGCTCGAGCCGCCGCCGCCGGCGGTGGACTTCGACCGCGTGTGCGAGTGGTGGTATGCCGATGCCGGCGCGGCGCGCGCGGCCTTCGGCGCGGACGGACTGCGCGCGTCGCTGCCGAGCGCGATGACCGCGCTGTGCGATCTGCAGCGTTCGGTGTTCGTGCTGACGCAGGTCACGCACCACCGCCCGTGACGGGCGGTGGTGCCGCGACCCGAGCGACCCGAGCGACCCGAGCGCCCCGAGCGCCCCGAGCGCCCCGAGCGCCTCAAGCCGGCTGCTTGTGCTGCGTGTACGGCGTGGCGCCGCGCGGCACGTACAGGCCGTCGGACTGGTCGGTGAACTCCTTGGCCATCGCGCGCGGGTTGTAGAACTGCTTGTACCAGATGCGCGCCTTCATGAAGGGGCCGTCGCTGGGGATGAACAGCCCCGACAGGCACGGCGCCTTGTTCTTCCAGACCTCGAAGTCCTGCGCGAACGACAGCAGGCTGCTGTGCTGGTACTGCGCCGCGGCGATGCGGTCGGGCTGCGTGATCGCCGCGCTGTTGCTGGGCGAGCGCACGATCAGGTTGTGCCAGACCTTGACCGTGCCGTCGTCCACCGGCGTGTGCGTGATCAGCAGCACGGTCTCGAAGGCGCCGGTCAGCATCGACACCAGCACGCCCGGGCCGTGGTAGGTGGTGTCGGTGTGCAGGATCGCGCTGACGCCGTCGGCACTGACCAGCGTGCGGTGCCCGCCGCACTGGCGCTGCGTGGCGGTGTGGCCGGCAAATTCGTTCTCGTAGCGCTCGACCGTGGAGCCGTGGATCGGGCTGAGGTGGCCGTAGTCGCAGATGTTGTCGATCACCTCCTGCGGGTGCTGCTCGAGCACGCCCACGCGGTCCCAGCGCCCGCCCACCCATTGCGGGTCGTCCCATTGCGGCAGCGACGGGTGCTCCCACTCGGGCTCGCCGTTCTCCGGGTCGTGCCAGACCCACACCGCGCCCAGGCTTTCGACCACGGTCCAGCTCTTCACGCAGGCCGCGGCCGGGATCGGCCCCTGGTGGTAGGGGATGTCGTCGCACTTGCCGTCGGGGCCGAAGCGCCAGGCGTGGTAGGGGCAGCGGATCGAGTCGCCCTCGACGTTGCTGCCGCCGCCGTCGATCACCACGTAGCTGGTGGTGTTGGGCGCGGCCAGGTGCGTTTTCATGTGCGGGCAGTACGCGTCCAGCAGCACCACCTTGCCGGTGGCGCGGCCGCGGTACAGCGCGAAGTCCTTGCCGAAGAAGCGCACCGCCACCGGCTTGTGGGTGTTCAGTTCCTCGCTGTCGGCGATCATGAACCAGCCGCGCGGGAAGGTGAATTCGCCGAGGCGATAGTCCTTGGTGGTAGCCATCGAGTCTCCTGAAATGCAGGTGGTGCGAATCTCGATATTCTGGGTGGCGAGCCTTGCCGTGCATACCCTGTTTGGACGATTACGCGGCCCAAGCGCGGTCCGAACATGAAGCCGAGCCGCCGCCACGCCTGTGGCCTGCGGGAACGAAGCACAACCAACAGGAACGACGATGGCTGACCCGAAGATCGGTGAGTTGCTGGCCCGACAGCGCAGTGCCTTCGTGGCCGAAGGGGCGGTGAGCCTCGAGCTGCGCAAGGCACGGCTGCAAAAGGCGGTCGACATGCTGATCGCCTCGGCCGACGTGCTGTGCGACGCGATGCAGCGTGACTTCGGCGGCCGCCCGGCGGTGTTCTCGCTGATGAACGACATCGTGGGCTCGCTGTCGGCGCTGAAGGCCGCGCGCGACCGCGTGCACGAATGGCTGCCCGACCAGCCGCGCGCCAGCGTCGCGCCCTTCGACCAGTTCGGCGCCAGCGCCTGGGTACGCTTCCAGCCCAAGGGGGTGGTCGGCATCATCGGCACCTGGAACGCGCCGGTGTTCACGCTGTTCGCGCCGCTGGCCGGCGCCTTTGCTGCGGGCAACCGCGCGGTGCTCAAGCCCAGCGAGGTCGCGCCGCTGACGGCGCAGGCGGTGGCCGACGCCGTCGCGCGCGCCTTCGCCCCCGACGAGCTCGCCGTGGTCACCGGCGGCACCGAGGTCGCGGCCGAATTCAGCGCGATGCCGTGGGACCACCTGGCCTTCACCGGCTCGGCCGAGGTCGGCCGCAAGATCATGCGCGCCGCCGCCGACCACCTGGTGCCGCTGACGCTCGAGCTGGGCGGCAAGTCGCCGGTGATCGTCGGGCGCAGCGCCGACCTGCGCAACGCCGCCGAACGCATCGCGGTGGGCAAGGCGCAGAACAGCGGCCAGCTGTGCGTGGCGCCCGACACCGTGTATGTGCCGCGCGAGAGTCTGGACAGCTTCGTCGCCGCGGTGCAGCAGATCTACGGCGGCCTGTTCCCGAGCATCGCCGGCAATGCCGACGTCACGCCGGCGGTCAATGCGCGGCACTTCGCGCGGGTCGAGTCCTACGTCGCCGATGCCGGCGCGCGCGGCGCGCGCATCGCGATGGCCGGCGACTTCCCCAGCGCGCAAGGCGGCGCCGAGCGCCGCATGCCGTTGCGGCTGGTGATCGCCCCGCCGGCCGACAGCGACATCGCGCGCCACGAGATCTTCGGCGCGGCGATGGTGCTGCAGCCCTACGACGCCGTGGCCGATGCGGTGGCCGCGATCAACGCCGGCACGCGGCCGCTGGCGCTGTACTACTTCGGCGCCGACGAGGCCGAGCAGCGCTACGTGCTCGACCACACCGTCTCGGGCGGCGTGGCGATCAACGACGTGCTGATGCACGCCGCGCTGCTGGACGCACCCTTCGGCGGCGTCGGCGCGTCGGGCATGGGGCACTACAACGGCCGCGAAGGTTTCGTCGAGTTCAGCCACGCGCGTTCGGTCTACAGCGCCGGCACGCACGACCCGCGCCGCGAGTGGGGCCTGCTGCCGCCGTACCAGCCCGCCTTCGAGCAGATGCTGCGCGCCGCGCTGGTGCCCTGAAGCGTCGTTGCGGCACCGCGCTGCCGCGCTGCCGCACTGCCGCAGTGCCACGGTCAGGCTTGCGGCAACGCCTGCATCGCCTCGGCCAGCGCCGGCAGCCGCTCCCATTCGGCCGCGAAGGCGGCCAGCAGGGAACCGGGATCGGGCAACAGCGCCTGGTCGCACATCAGCCCGAGGCGAAAGACCTCGCCGTAGTTCAGGATCGACACGCCCAGGCCCACGCCGGCGCCCTGCGGCACCCAGAACATCAATTCGTCGACCGTCTGCCCGCACAGGCAACGCACGCGCGGCGGGCCGGGCATGCAGCTGAGCACCGCGCTGGCCTTGCCGCTGAGCAGTTCGAGCGCGCGCTGGCGCGTCGGCTCGGCCAGCAGCCCCACGGCGGTGAACAGCAAGCGCGTGAGCTCGCCGCGGCGGCGGTGCTGCAGCTCGCGCAGCCGGCGCCGCAGTTCCCACGCGCGTGCGGCGGGGTTCATCGGCGCCAGCGGCAGCGCCAGCGTGAGCAAGCCGAAGCCGTTGCCCAGTTCGGTGCGGTCGGCGTCGCTGCGCAGGTTCACCGGCACCTGCACCCGCCATTCGATGCGCGCCGGGTCCAGCCCACGCGCGCGCAACCAGCCGGCCAGCGCGGCGCTGAAGCAGGCCATCAGCAGCTCATGGCTGCTGCAGTCGAAGGCGCGCGCCACGCGCCGCACCTCGGCGCTGGGCAGCGCGCGGCTGGACGCGACCAGGCGGCGCCCGCTCAGCGTGCCCTTCAGCGGGTTGGCGCTCTCGTCGGGGATCGTCGACAGGCTGAGCACTTCGGCCAGCAGCTCGGCGATCGCCGCCGCGGGGCTCTGGCCGGGCGCGCTGGGCCGCAGCGCCGCGGCCAGGCGCTCGGCCAGCTCGCTCAGCGGCGGCGGTGTGGTGCGCGCCGGAGTCGGCTCGAGCAGCGCGCTGTCGCTGGCGCTCGCCGCCGTGGCCTCAGCGGCGCCGTCGGCTGCGCCAGGCGTCGCACTGTGCTGCGCGCCCGCACGATCCGACAGCTCGAGCAACACGCGCAGCAGCGCCATGCCGTCGCCGATCGCATGGTGGATGTGCACCAGCAGCGCCGATCCCTGCGCCAGTGGCACGTCGATCAGTTGCCACAGCGGGCGCTGCGGGTCCAGCGGCGTGCCGGCCAGGCGCGACAGCAGCGCGTGCAGTTGTTCGTTCTCGTCGGCACCGTCGGCGGCGTCGAGCGGCACGCGCCGCAGGTGGCGGCTGCGCGCCACGCGTGCCACGTCCTCCCAGTAGCCCTGGCCGTCGATCGTCACCAGCCGTTGGCGAAAGCGCCGGTGCGACGCGCGCAGCGCGTCGAAGAAATCCTGCAGCGCCCGGCGCCGCGGGCGCTGGCCGAAGCGCAGCAGCGCCAGCATGCCCATCGGGCTTTGCGGGCCTTCCAGGCTCCACCAGAAGCAGTCCTCGCCCGTGATGCGCTCGCGCACCGCAGCGCCCGGGGCGGCCATGCGCGCGGCGTGCCCGCTTCAGCGCCGCGGGCTGGGCTT
Organism: uncultured Rubrivivax sp.; assembly: GCA_964477985.1. Taxonomy (GTDB): domain Bacteria; phylum Pseudomonadota; class Gammaproteobacteria; order Burkholderiales; family Burkholderiaceae_C; genus Rubrivivax. The sequence goes on from CAYZGL010000002.1 coordinate 29,222, forward strand.
CTTGGCGGCGGCCTTCTTGGCAGCAGTCGTCTTCGCGGCAGTCTTCTTTGCGGCGGCCGTCTTTGCCGGCACCGGCTTCGCGCCAGCGGTCTTGGCGGCCGCCTTCTTCGCGGCGCCGGCTTTCGAGCCGGGCAGCGGGAAGACTTCGTCGAAGTGCGCGAGCAGCCGCTTTTCGATCTGCCCCTTCAGCAGTGCGACCAGCAGGCCGAGCTTGGCCGTGACGTGCACGTGGTCCTTGGCGACCTTCATCACCCCTTTGACGCCGGAACGCGAGAAGTGCAGCTCGTTGCCCTGCCAGGCCGACTCGAGCGAGAACTCCTCGGCCAGGTCGGCGGCCATCGCGTCGGCGTGCTTCTTCGCCGCGGCCAGGCTCTGGGTGTGCTCGCGGCGGATGTCGATCGTGCTCATCGGAGTGGTGGTCTGGTGTTGCGCGCCATCGCGGGAGGCGCCCCCTTCGGCGGCATGGTGTGCACGCTGCTTCGGTGCGGCACCGCATGCAGCGCCTTGCCTTAGTCCGCTTGCACGATGCCCGAGCCGGTTTAGGATCCCTATCGTGTAGGGGCTAAAGCATAAAGGAGACAGTCCATGGTGAAGATGAGTTTGCAGGATGCGTCGATGCTGCGGGTGGAGTCGCCCACCACGCCGATGCACATCGGCTTCCTGTTGACCTTCAAGCTGCCGCCCAAGGCGCCGCGCGACTTCCTGCAGCGGCTGCACGAGAAGATGCAGCGCTTCGCCGCCGACTCGCCGCCGTTCAACTACCGCGTGGCGCCGGCCAAGTCGCGCACCGAGCTGCCGCAGTGGGAGGTGGTGGACCACGTCGACCTCGAATACCACCTGCGCCACGAAGCCCTGCCCGCGCCCGGCACCGAGCGCGAACTCGGCCTGGTGATGTCGCGGCTGCATTCGGTGCCGCTCGACCCGTCGCGGCCGATGTGGGAGTTCTATTTCATCGAGGGCCTGCAGGGCGGGCGCTTCGGCGTGTACCTGAAGATCCACCACTCGATGGCCGACGGCATGCTGCTGATGGAGCGGCTGCCGCGCACCATGGCCAATTCGCCCACCGGCAAGAGCCTGCCGCCGTGGGCTGTGCCGCCGGCCAGCGGCGACGATCAACCGCCGATCGACGACGCCGGCGATGCCTGGCGCAAGTGGCTGCAGGGGCTGTTCAAGGCGTCGCGCGACAAGGACAAGAAGAAGTCCGGCATTCCCAAGGGCCCGCGCAGCCTGCTCAACGGCAGCATCAGCGGGCGGCGGCGCTTTGCCACGCAGACGATGGACCTGAACCGCGTCAAGGCCCTGGCCAAGGCGGCCGAGGCCACGGTCAACGATGTCGTGATGGCGCTGTGCAGCGGTGCGCTGCGCCGCTTCCTCGACGAGTTCGACTCGATCCCGTCCGAGTCGCTGGTGGCCAGCATTCCGGTGGCGCTGCCGCGCGGCAAGGGCGAGATGCTGTCGGGCAATTCGGTGGGCGGCATCAATACCGAGATCGCCAGCCATATCGCCGACCCGCGCCAGCGCCTCGAGGCGATCAAGCAGTCGATGCGCGATGCCAAGGTCGAACTGCAGCAGACGCCGCCTGCGGTGAGCCGCACCATCAACGCCGTCGGCATGTACGTGATGTCGCTGATTCCACCGGGCGGCAGCGACCGCGCGCCGCTCACCAACCTGACGATCTCCAACGTGCCGGGGCCGAAGACCGCGATGTACCTCGACGGCGCGGAGATGGACGGCATGTACCCGGCGTCGGTGCTGACCGGCGACCACCGCGTGAACATCACGCTGGTGGGTTACCGCGACCGGCTTTGCTTCGGCATCATCGGCTGCCCCGACAAGCTGCCGCACGTGCAGCGCCTGTCGGTGCTGCTGCCCGAGGCGCTGGACGAACTCGAGGCCGCCTACGGTCTGGCCAAGAGCAAGCCCGGCAAATCCGGCAGGGCTGCGAAGCCCGCCAAGACCGGCAGGCCCGCCAAGACCAGCACAGCCGGCACACGCGCCGCGGCGCGCGCCACGGGCTGAGCGTGCGGCGGCTTTGCGGCCTTGCGGCACACTCGCTGCCGCGGCCGACGAACCGTGCGTGCCGCAGCCCGGCCCACAACCAGAACCCCCAAAGGAGACCCGCATGGAACGCCTGAATCCCCAAGACGAGGCCTTCCTCGACATGGAGACCGCCACCGCGCCGACGCACATCGGCGGGCTGGAGATCTTCGTCAAACCCAAGGGCGCAGCCAAGGACTACGTGCGGCGCGTGTTCGACGAACTGGCCGCCGCCCCGGTGCGCGCGGCGCCGTTCAACTACCGGCTGCACACCGAGACGGCGCAGGACAAGGACGATTCCAGCAAGGTGGCGAAGTGGCTGCGCCCGGCCCCGCCGAAGAAGGAGGCCAAGCCGGTGCGCTCGTGGCAGACGGTGGCCGATGTCGACGCGGCCGACCACGTGCACCTGCACGCGCTGCCGTGGCCGGGCACGCAGCGTGAGCTCGGCGAGCTGGTGTCGCGGCTGCATTCCACCCGCCTCGACCGCAGCCGGCCGTTGTGGGAGGCGCACCTGATCGACGGCCTGGAAGGCGACCGCTTCGCGCTGTACACCAAGCTGCACCACTCGCAGTTCGACGGCAAGCGCGGCAACCGCGCGATGGCGCAGACGCGCTCGTCCGACCCGCGCAAGCGCGGGCTGCCGCCGCTGTGGGGCGTGGACATGAGCCAGCTGCCGCCGTTGGCGCCCAGCGCCGCGCCGGCGGCCGCGCCCGAGCCCAGCGGCTCGGACAAGTTCAAGGCCTGGAGCAAGGCCTTGCAGGAGGTGGCCGCGGCGCGCCGCAACAAGCCCGGCGAAGGCGTGGTCGGGCCCTACACCGCGCCCGAGTCGGTGCTGAACAAGCCGATCACCGCGCGCCGGCGCATCGCCACGCAGTCGCTGTCGATGGAGCGCATCAAGCGGCTGCGCCAGGGCGCCGAGGCCACCGTCAACGACGTGTTCCTCGCGGTGTGCGGCGGCGCGCTGCGGCGCTACCTGCTCGAACGCGACGCGCTGCCGCAAGCCCCGCTGGTGGCGGCCGTGCCGGTGGCCGGCGAAGTCAAGGCCGACAGCGCCGCGGGCAACGCAGTGGGCCAGATCCTGGTGTCGCTGGCCACGAACATCGCCGATCCGCGCCAGCGCTTCGAGGCCGTGGTGGCTTCGAGCAAGGCCAACAAGGCGCACATGCGCGACATGGATCCGGACGCGCTGGCGCGCTACACCGAGCTGTCGATGGTGCCGCAGATGATCCTGGCCAACACGGCCGTGGGGCACCGTGTGCAGAACTCCAACCTGCTGATCTCCAACGTGCCGGGTCCGCGCGACCCGCAGTACTTCAACGGCGCGCTGGTCGAGGGCGCCTACGCGGTGTCCCTGCTGCTGGCCGGGCAGGCGCTGAACATCACCGGGCGCACCAACGGGCCGCAACTGGACGTGGGCCTGACCGCCTGCGCCGACGTGCTGCCCAGCGTGCAGCGGCTGGCGGTGTACCTCGGCGACGAATTGGGTGTGCTGGAGCGGGCGCTGGGGCTGCCGCCGCTGGACGCGGCGCCGGCCCGGTCTCGCGCTCGCGCGACGACGACGCACAAGCCCGCGAAGACGAGCGCGAAGACGAGCGCGGCGCCGCGCAAGGCTGCTGCGAAGTCGGCCACGAAGACGGCGGCGGCAAAGAAGGCGACCACGAAGAAGGCGGCGCCGGCCAAGGCGAGCGCGAAGCAGGTCCCAGCGAAGGCCGCGGCGAAGAAGGTGGTGGCGAAGAAGGTCGCGGCGGGCAAGAAGGCCGCAGCGGGCAAGGCCGCGGCCAAGAAACCCCGGGCTGCCGCTCGATGAGCGCAAGTCGGGCTGCCAAGCCCAAGGCCAGCAGCCCGACGCGCGAACGCGTGCTCGACACCAGCCTGCGCCTGTTCAACGAACAGGGCGTGCAGCACGTCACCACCAACCACATCGCCGAGGAAGCCGGCATCAGCCCGGGCAACCTGTACTACCACTTCCGCCACAAGGAAGACATCGTCGTCGCGTTGTACCGCCGCTACGAGGTGCGCGCGGCGTCGGTGATGAACGTGCCCGACGCCAGCCAGGTGTCGATCGACGACCTGTGGCTGCTGGTGCACATGGCCTTCGAGGCGATCCAGGAATACAGCTTCCTGTTCCGCGACCTGAGCGATCTGAACGCCGAGTACGCAGCGCTGCGGCAGCGCTTCGTCGCCAACCTCGAGCACAGCATCGCGCGCACCGAGGCCTACCTGATGCACCTGGCCACCGACGGCCAGCTCGACGCGACAGCGATGGAAGTCAAGGCGCTGGCGCTGAACATGGTGCTGGTCAGCACCTACTGGCTGGCGCTGCAGGGGGTGCGCAATCACAAGCCGCACCCCGGCGGCGCCAGCGACGCCGACCTGTCGCGCGGCGTGTTCCAGGTGCTGTCGCTGGTGATCCCCTATCTCGAGGGGCCGGCGCGGCTGGCGATGCGGCGCGAGGCGCGCCGCTATGCCGCCGCGTGAGCGCTGCCGGGCGCTTGCTGCCGGGTGACAACTCTAGATTTCATCGGGGAGCATGCCTGCAAAGGATGCCCAAGCATCCGCAGGAGCAAGACGATGACACTGGAAACCCTGTTGGACCGCGGCCTGATGCGCCGCAGGATCATGCTGTTCGCCGGCCTGGCGGTGATGCTGCTGGCGGTGGTGCACCGCATGTGGCCGGGCGAGCCGCCGCTGGGCAGCGACTGGCTCGGCTTGGCGTTGTATCTTTGCGGTGCTACCGTCACTGTGCTCGCGGCCTGGCCGCGCGCACGATCGATCGATCGACCCGGCTCTGCACGACAATAGCTTCGACCACCACCCCACGGAGACACGACACCCATGGCCACCCGCAAGAAGACCACCAAGGCCGAGTCCAAGGCCGACAGCAAGGCTGACGGCAAGGCCGACGCCAAGTCCAAGGCAAAAAGCAAGGACAAGCCGTCGCTGGAGAAGGTCAAGAATTTCTCGCACGACCTGCTGCTGGCCGGCATCGGCGCATGGGCAAGCTCGCGCGACAAGAAGAAGTCGGACAAGGACAAGGGCCTGCCCGATTTCGCCACGCTGGTGCGCGAAGGGCGCAAGGCCGAGCCCGAGCTGAAGGCCTCGCTGCAAAAGACCTGGGACGAATGGAAGGAGAAGTCGTCGAACACGCGCTTGTCCAAGAGCGGCGGCCAGCTTCGCGGCGTGTTCGACGAGCGCGTCAACTCGGCCATCACCGGGCTGGGCTTGCCCACGCGCAAGGAGATCGACGCGCTCGAAGCCAAGGTCGACCGTCTGCTGGGTGAAAGGGCGGGCGGGCGCGGCGCAGCAGCCAAGACCGCCGCCAAGAAGGCAGCCGGCGCGGCCAAGGGTGCCGCCGCCAAGAAGGCCGGCGCGCCGGCCAAGCGTGCACCGCGCAAGGCCGCGGCCGAGTCCAGCGAGCCCGCCGCGGGAGACGCTCAATGAGTCCAGGCCCACGCGCGGCGGCGGCCAAGCCGCCCGAGGCGGTCGCCGCGCTGCTGGGCGAGCACAGGTACCAGGCGCTGCTGCTGAATGCGCTCGAAAAGCAGGTGGGCCTGCTGAACCAGGAGCTCGAGCCCGACGTGGAGGTGCTGTACGGCGTCATGCACTACATGACGAACTTTCCCGACCGCTACCACCACCCGAAGGAAGACCTGATCTTCGAGCGCCTGGCGCAGCGCGACCCGTCGCAGCGCGTGGCGGTCGACAAGCTGCAGGCCGCGCACGCCGACATCGGCCGTGCCGGCGAAGAGCTGTTCGCGCTGATCGATCGCCAGCACGGCGACGCGGCCAAGGCGGGCAGCCATCCCGAGCGCTGGCGCGAGATCCGCGAACGGGCGAGCGGCTACATCACCACGCTGCGCCGGCACATGGACATCGAGAGCCTGCAGCTGTTCCCGAAGGCGATTGCCGGGCTGCAAGCGGCCGACTGGCGCGAGATCGATGCCGACATGCGGCCGATCGTCGATCCGATCTTCGGCGGCGAAGTGGCCGAGGAATACCAGAACCTGCACGCGCACTACGTGAAGGACGAGGCGCAGGTCTCGATCGGCCGCAAGGCGGCGCACCTGACCGAATTCGTCGCGCTGATCGAGGCGCTGACCGCGATCCTCGGCGGCATCCACCGCATCCGCAAGGTGGTGGGCGAGCACAACCGCAGCACCACCGCCGAGAACCGAAAGCTGCTGGCCGCATGGTCGCGCAGCGCAGACCGCGTGGAGCGCCGCGCGCTGCTGCAGCAGATGGCGCGCATGAACAAGGAGCGCGCGGGCACGGTGAAGCAGCGCGTGGAACAACTGTGGGTCGACGCGCGCACGCTGGCGGCCGACCCCTATGATCCGCGCCATGGCGAACACGGGCCGCGCCTGCTGCGCGGCACGCGCCTTCTGAAGCTCAAGGAGCAGGAGCAGCCCTGATGCCAAGCTGGCAGACCAACGCGCTGAATATCGCTTTGCACCTGACGGTCAAGCGCATGATGAACAGCTCCGGCTCGGTCGAGGCGACGCGGCGCTTCATCGAGGCGCGCCGCAGGCGCCCGGTGCCGCCGGGCTGCGTGATCACACCGGCGGACTGCCACAGCTTCCGCGGCGAATGGGTCACGACGCGGCATTCCAGCGAGGCGCGCACCTTGCTGTACCTGCCCGGCGGCGGCTTCATGCTGCCGGCCTCGGCGCAGGTTCCGTCGCTGGTGGCGCGCCTGAGCCGCCACGCCGGCACGCGCGGGCTGATCGTCAACTACCGCCTGGCGCCGGAGCACCCGTTCCCGGCCGGGCTGAACGACTGCCTGGCGGCGTACCGCTATCTGCTCGATCTGGGCACCGACCCGAAGAGCATCGTCATCGTCGGCGATTCGGCCGGCGGCGGCCTGACGCTGTCGACGCTGCTCGCCTTGCGCGACGCCGGCGACCCGCTGCCCGCCGCGGCCGCGGTGATCTCGCCGTTCACCGATTTCACCTTCGGCGGCGAATCGCGCGTGGAGAACGACCGCAAGGATCCGATCCTGTCGCATGGCGGCATGGAGAGGATGAATCCGATCTACCTGCGCGATACGCCGCCGGACCACCCGCTGGCCTCGCCGGTCTATGGCGATTTCACTGGCCTGCCGCCAATCCTGGCGCACGTCGGCAGCACCGAGGTGCTGCTCGACGATACGCGGCGCGTGGCGCAGCGCGCGCGCGCGCAGGCGGTGCAGTTCGAGGTCGAGGTCTGGGACGAGGTGCCGCATGTGTGGCACCTGTGGCGCTTCCTGCCCGAAGCGCAGCAGGCCGTGGCGCGCATCGGCGCCTTCATCCGCGAGCACACCGCGGGCGCCGATATCGCGGGCCATGCCTTCGAGGCCGAGTTCTGCGCGGCGTGCGACCCCGACGTGCTCGAGCCCGAGGTGCTGGTGCCCGATATGCCCGTGCCCGAAGTGGTGGTGCCGCCGGCCGTGCTCGCGCCAGCGCGGCGCCGCCGCCGCCGCGTCAAGCCGCAGGTCTGAGGCCGCTGGCCGCCAGCGCGTCGATGCGCCGGTTCATCAAGGCAAACCACAGCGGCGGCAGCAGCGCCAGCCACAGCATGCCGGTATAGCCGGTGGGCAGCTGCGGGCTGTCGTCGTGGTGGCGCAGCGCCACATAGGGCAGCGCCGGGTGGGCGTGGTGATCGGCGTGGCGCTGCAGGTTGAACAGCCAGGCGTTGCTGACGCGCTCGGCGGCGTTCCACGAATGGTGCAGCGTCACCGGCTCGAGCCGGCCGTCGCTGCCGCGCTGGCGCTGCAGCCCGTAGTGCTCGATGTAGTTCACCGCTTCCAGCAGCGACACCGCCACCAGCGCCTGGCCGGCGAAGAAGGCCGCACCCAGCGGACCCAGCAGCAGCGCAAAGGCCAGCAGCAGCGCCAGCGGCACGGCCGCGTACCACAGCATCATGTTGTGTGCCGACCAGCGCGGCAGCTCCTGCCGTTCCAGCCGCGCGGTCTCCAGCGCCCAGGCCGAGCGCCAGGCGCCGGGCAAGGCGCGCCACCAGAAGCGATAGAAGCTCTCGCCGCGGCGCGCGGTGGCCGGGTCGTCCTGCGTGGCCACGCGCGCATGGTGGCCGCGGTTGTGCTCGATATGGAAGTGGCCGTAGCCCACGGTCATCAGCAGCGCCTGTGCCAGCCAGCGGTCCAGCCGCGAGCGCCGGTGGCCCAGCTCGTGCGCGATGGTGATGCCCTGTCCGCCGCTGACCAGGCCGATCGACAGCAGCAGCCCCAGCCCTTGCCAGACCCCGGTGCGCGGCTGCGAGAACTCCCACGCCCCCCAGGCGATCAGCGCGCACTGCACCGGCAGCCAGGCGCGCAGCGGCAGATACAGCCAGCGGTCGCGCTGCGACGCGGCGATCTGCTCGGGCGTCGGGTTGCTGCGGTCGCGTCCGACCAGCAGATCGGCCAGCGGCAGTGCCACCAGCACCAGCAGCGGCGTCAACCAATGGTTGCCCAGCCAGTGGCCGAGCAGGGGCAGCGGCACCAGCGTGCCGGCCAGGGCCACCAGGCGCTGCAGGCCGACGTGCGGCACAGGCCGCCCCGCCTTCAAGCGCCGGCCAGGCGGCCGACCTGCCCGGGCTCGAGCTGCCCCGCCTTGACCAGCGCGAGGATGGCGTCGCGCAGCGACTCCTCGGCCGCGCGCCAGCGGATGCCCAGTTCGTCGACCACGCGCGAATCGTCGGACGGTGGCTGCTGCGTGAAGAACACCATCGACTCGTAGCTCAGGTCGAGCTCGGGCGGCTTCAGGTTGGGCGCCTTGTCGACCACCCAGCCCATCGCGCGCAGGGCCCAGCCAGGCATCTTCTTCACCTCGAAGCTCTTGCCCAGCAGCGCGCCGTACAGTGCGGCCAGCGCGTCCATGTCGAGGTAGTGGCCGCCGCACATGTAGCGCCGCGGGCCACGCCCACGCACCATGGCCGCAGTGTGCAGTGCGCCCAGGTCGCGCGCGTCGATCACCGACCAGGCGGCTTCGCGCGTGGGCATGCTGCCGGCGCGTACCTGCGTCGCGATGCCGCTGGCCGCTTCACCGCGCACCGAACCGGCGGCCGGGCCAATCACGCTGCCGGGGTAGGTGATGACCACCGGCTTGTCCTGGTCCTGCAGCGAGCGCACGTAGCGTTCGGCCTCGGCCTTGCTCTGGCCATAGGAGGTGGTCGAATCGGCCACCGGCAGGTCGGGGTGCAGCACCGGCAGCCCGGGTTTCATCAGCGCGGCGACGCTGGACACATAGACCACCGGGTCCAGGCCGAGGCGCACCGCGTTGCCGACCACGATGCGGGTGCCTTGCGGGTTGTCGCGACGCATGCGCTCGGCGTCCTTGGCCTGCGTGGACACGAAGGCGGCGCAGTGCAAGGCGGCGTCGCAGCCGTCGAGCGCTTCGAGCACCGCGGCTTCGTCGGTCATGTCGCCGATGACGATCGGCGGCAGCTTCTTCACGCCCAAAGCGCCCAGCACTTCCTGCGCCTTTTCCTTGCTGCGCACCAGCAGCTTGACCTCGTGCCCGGCGTCGAGCAGCGCCTTGACGCTGTGCGCACCGACGAAGCCGGTGGCGCCGGTGACCATCACGCGGCGCGCGCCAGCGGCGCTGCGCGGGCGCCGCGCCGCCGTCTTGGCGGCGGTCTTGGCGGCGGGCTTTACCGCCTTCTTGGCCGGAGTCTTGGCCGCAGCCTTGACCGCCGTCTTGGCTGCCTTCTTGGCCGAAGTCTTGGCTGCGGTCTTGGCCGCCGTCTTGGTCGCATTCATGCCGGAACTCCCAGGTCGAGGGTCAGATCTGCCAGCCTCGTGCGCAGCACGGCCATGGCCTCGGCGTCGGTCAGCGTGCCGACGTTCAGTGGGCTGATCGTCATCACGTCGCGCAGCACCATGCGGCCTTCGGTGGCCTCGTCGGCAAAGGCGTCGGGCTGCAGCGTGGCATCGAGCAGCGCGATGCCCGGCGCGGCGGGCAAGGGTTGTTGGGGGTGCGCGAAGCGGTCCATCGACTCGACAAAGCCCAGGTGCCAGGGCGACCAGTCGCCCACGCGTGTGATCGCCACGCCCAGCAGCCGCTCGCAGCGCGGCAGGTTGACGTTCAGCCCCAGGCCGCGCGGCAGCAAGCGGCCGGGCGCCGCGCCCGAGGCCGGCGCGTCGCCGGCGTGGCGCTGCGCGGTGGCGGCGAGCGTGCCGACCAGCGTCGCCACGCAGCCCGCCACCGCGTTCAGGTCGGTCTCGGCGTAGGCCATGCTGAGCGCGATCGCCGCGACGCCGCGGTGCAACGCCACCTGCGCCGCGCCGACCACGCCGGAGAACAGCGTCAGCCGGCCCAGGCTCCAGCCGTTGTTGGGGCCGGCCAGCACCAGATCGAAGGGCTGCTCGCGGCCCAGCAGATCCAGCCCGTGCAAGGTGGCCACCGCCGGCGAGCCGTCGACCGACCAGCTGTTCGCATCGTGCGCGTCGCGCTGCACCTGGTGCGGCTTGAAGAAGTCGAACGAGGCGGCCGCACCCGGGCAGGGCTTGGCCGGCGCCGACACCACGACCTCGTGACCGTCGCGGCGCAGGCGGTCGCGCAGCTCGAGCAGCGCCGTGCTGCCGATGCCGTCGTCGTTGGTGAGCAGGATGCGCACGGTGCGTGCTCCGCGGGGGTTGTGGTGGCCGACGCGCAGCGTAGGCAGCGCGGCCTGGCGCAGCATCGTCCATTTGCGTGATTTGGTCCAGCCGCCGCGCGGGGAGCATCACGCCCATGACTGCATTCACCCCCCCACTGCAAGGCAAGGCGGCCATCGTCACCGGCGCCGGCAAAGGCATCGGCCGCGCCTGCGCGCTGGCGCTGGCGCAAGCCGGCGCCGACGTGGCGCTGGCCGCACGCACCCAGTCCGACCTGGACGCGCTGGCGCGCGAGATCGAAGCGCTGGGCCGGCGCGCGCTGCCGCTGGCCTGCGACGTCGGCGACGACGCCGCGTTGCGCAAGCTGGTGGCGCGCACCCGTGAAGCCTTCGGCCGCATCGACGTGCTGGTCAACAACGCCGGCGGCGGCGGCCCCAACGACGCGCGCAAGTCCAACCCGGCCGATTTCGGCCACATGCTGTGCTGGAACGTGGTGCCGGCGTTCACGCTGATCCAGCTGTGCGCGCCGCTCATGCGCGAGGGCGGCTGCGGCGCGGTGGTCAACATCTCGTCGGTGGCGGCGCGCTATGCGCAGCGCGGCTTTTCGGCCTACGGCGCGGCCAAGGCGGCGCTGAACCAGATGACGCGCAACCTGGCGCAGGACTTCGCGCCGCATGTGCGCATCAACGCCATCGAGCCCGGAACGATCGAGACCGAGGCGCTGGCGCCTTTCCTCACGCCCGAGCGGCGCGAGCGCATGGTCGCCACCACGCCGCTGCAACGCCTGGGCCAGCCCGAGGACATCGCCAACGCCGCCGTGTTCCTGGCCTCGCCGGCGGCGTCGTGGATCACCGGCAAGGTGCTGGGCGTGGACGGCGGCGTCGAAGCGCCCAATTTCTGAACCCGCTCGCTCGATGTCCACACCGTTGACCGCCACGGCGCCCAGCCCGCCCGTGGCGCGTACCCACGCAGCGCGCTGGGCGCTGCTGCTGCTGACCACGATCGCCACCGTGCAGTTCTTCGACCGCGCGCTGATGGTGGTGATCCTCGAGCCGATCAAGCGCGAGTTCGCGCTCAGCGATGCGCAGCTCGGGCTGCTGGCCGGGCTGAGCTACGCCGCGGCCTTCGCGCTGGCCGGCATCCCGCTGGGCTGGCTGGCCGACCGCCGCAACCGGCGCAACCTGCTGGCCTTGCTGCTGGCGCTGTGGTCGGGCATGGTGGCGCTGGCCGGCAGTGCGGGCAGCTTCGCCACGCTGGTGGCGGCGCGCGTGGGCATCGGTGCGATGGATGCCGGCGGCCAGCCGTGTTCGGTGTCGATGATCGCCGACCTGTACCCGCCGCAGCGCCGAGCCACCGCGGTGGCGGTGTTCTACATGGGCGTGCCGCTGGGCATGGCCGGCGGCTTCCTGTTCGGCGCGCTGCTGGCCGGCGCCTACGGCTGGCGCACCGCCTTGTTCGCCGCTGCCGCGCCGGGGCTGGTGCTGGCCGCGTTGCTGCTGCTGTGGCTGCGCGAGCCCCAACGCGGCGGCAGCGAAGGCGCGATCCCTGCGGCCGGTGCTGCGGCCGGCGCCGCGCCGCCGCTGGCCGACACGCTGCGCTTCATGCGCGGCCAGCGCGCGCTGCTGCACATCATCGCCGCGTCGGTGCTGGTCACGGCGGCGTCGTCGGCCATGATGTCGTGGATCGCCTCGCTGCTGATGCGCAGCCACGGTCTGGCGATCGAGCAGGTGGGGCTGGTCACCGCGATCTGCATGGGCGGCTTCGGCGCCGTCGGCACGCTGCTGTTCGGCATCGCCGCCGACCGCATCGGCGCGCGCGACATGGCCGCGCAGCCGCGGCTGATGGCGCTGCAGGCCGCGGGCGTCGCGCTGTTCGGTGCGGCGGTGTGCCTGTGGCCGGGCTGGCTGGGTGCGGCGCTGGCGCTGGCGCTGTTTGCCGCCTGCGTGGCCGGGCTGAACGGGCCGACCTATGCGCTGACACAGACGCTGGTGCGCGTGCGCATGCGCGGCACGTCGATCTCGGTGCTGGTGGTGCTGCTGAACCTGATCGGCGTGGGCGTGGGCCCGACGCTGGCCGGCGTGCTCAGCGACGTCTTCGCCAGCCGCTTCGGTGCCGACTCGGTGCGCTGGGCGATGGTGTGCGTGCTGGCCGCCTGCCTGCCCGCGGTGTGGCTGTTCCTGCGCGCGGCGCGCGCCATGCCGGCCGATCTGGCGCGCGCGCAGGGTTGAGCGGGCGGCAGCGCGGGCCTGGGGACGATGATCACGCTGCTCGACGACTACGCGATCCACCAGACGGCCGAGCCGCTGAGCCGGCCGGCCACCAGCGACCGCAACTTCTACGACCGCTGGTTCTTCGCCGGCCATGCCGCCGACGGCACCATCGTGTTCGAGGCGGCGCTGGGCCTGTACCCGCACCGGCAGGTGATGGACGCGCACTTCACGCTGCTGGTGCACGGCGTGCAGCACTGCTTCCACGGCTCGCGGCGTGCGCCGCTGGAGCGCACCGAGATGGCCGTCGGCCCCTTCGTGCTGAGCATCGAACAACCGATGCGCGTGTTGCGGCTGCAGCTGGCCGATGCCGCCAGCGGCCTGGCCTGCGACCTGCGCTTCAGCGCGCGCAGCGCCGCCGCCGAGGAGCCGCGCAGCGTGCTGTACGACGGCGAGCGGGCGCTGATGCACACCACGCGCTTCACGCAGTTCGGGTGTTGGCACGGCTGGGTTGCGCTGCAGGGCCGGCGCAGCGAGGTTGCCGGCGTGAGCGGCGTGCGCGACCGCTCCTGGGGCATCCGCCCCTGCGGCGAACCCGAGGGCGGCGCACCGCCGTCGCCGCCGCGCACGCCCAGCGTGTACTGGGCCTGGGTGCCGCTGGCGTTCGACGACCTTTGCACGCAGTTCAACACCTTCGAGGATCCTGCCGGGCGGCCGACGCAGCTGGCCGCCCATCGGCAGCCGGCCTACGCCGACGCGGCGCGGATCCCGCCTGGCACCGACCCCGGCCAGCGCGAGTTCACGCAAGCGAAGCTGGCGCTGCGCTGGAAGCCCGGCACGCGCCACCCCGACGGCGGCGCGCTGGCGCTGTCGGATGCCGACGGCACGGCGTGGCACATCGAGCTGTAGCCGCTGGCCACGCTGCTGACCCAGGGCCTGGGCTACCACCATCCCGAGTGGGGCCACGGCCTGTGGAAGGGCGAGCTGGCGCTGGGCCACGAACAGTTGCGGCTCGACGACCTCGATCCGCTGGCACCGCACAACGTGCACGTGCACCAGATCGTGCGTGCCCATCTGACAGGCCCCGAGGGCGGGCGCAGCGGTGTGGGCATTCTCGAGACGATGTGCTTCGGCGCGCACGCCCCCTCGGGCTTCACCGGCTTTCTGGACGGCGCCGCGACAGGAGCAAGCCGATGATCGACGACCTCGAAGACCTGGCGCACCGGCTCGAAGGCTGGCTGCTGGCGCGTCACCCCGAGCGCGCGCCGCTGGCGGTGTCGCAGCTGAAACGCTCCGATGCCGGCTACTCCAACATCACCGTGCTCGGGGACCTGCGGTGGCAGCACGACGGCGCGGCGCACAGCCTGCCGATCGTGCTGCGCGTGCAGCCGCAGACCAGCTCCGTCTACCCCGACTGCGACATCGTGCGCCAGTACCGCGTGATGCAGGCCCTGGCCGGCAGCGCGGTGCCGGTGCCGCGGCTGCTGGGGCTGGAAACCGACCCGGCGGCGCTGGGCGCGCCGTTCTTCCTGATGCAGCGCATCGAAGGCCGGGTGCCGAACGAGAACCCGCTGTACCACCTGGAAGGCTGGTTCCACGACCTCGATACCGGCGCATTGCGCCAGCACTGGTTCAACGGCATCGACACCGTCGCCGCCATCGCCAGGCTGGACTGGCGCGCGCTGGGGCTGGACTTTTTGCAGCCACCGCCGGGGCGCACGCCGCTGGCGCACCAGCTGGCCTATTACCGCGACGCGGTGGCCTGGGCCGAGCGGCTGGGGCGGCCGTACCCGCACCTGCACGCCGCTTTCGACTGGCTGCACGCCCACCAACCGGCCGACGAGCCGGTGGCGCTGAGCTGGGCCGATGCCAAGCTCGGCAACTGCGTGTACCGCGACGGCCGCGTCGTCGGCGCGCTCGACTGGGAGCAAGCGACGCTGGCCAACCCGGTGGACGACCTGGCCTGGTGGCTGATGCTCGACGAGTCGATGAGCACCGGCTACGGCGTGCCACGGCTGCCGGGCTTGCCTTCGCGCGACGAGACGGTCGCGCACTGGCAGCGTGCCAGCGGCTTTTCGGCGCGCGACCTGGCGTACTACGACGTCTACGCCGCCTGGCGCATGGCCTACGTGATGGCGCGCATCGGCACCGTGTTCATGCAGCGCGGCCTCGTGCCGCGCGAATCCGAGATGGACCTGCGCAACGGCGGCAGCACGCTGCTGGCGCTGCACGCCGCAAGGCTCGGCTTCTGATCGGCAGTCACAGGAGAGCCCGCATGGCAGGCAGCATCGGCCCCCTCGTCGCCGCCGACGAGCACTTCAACCACCAGATCGTCGACACCCACGCCAGCGTGCTGCACGCCGACCTGTCGTGGACCGAGAAGGTCTGCGGCGCGGTGTTCGCGCGCGATGGTTCGCTCGCGGTGGGTTTCGGCTTTGGCAAGTACACCAACCGCAACGTGGTCGACGCCTACGGCGGCATCTCGCGCGGCGTCGAGCAGTGGACCGTGCGCGCCAGCCGCGCGCTCGATGCCGCGCCCGACGGCATCGACGCCGGGCCGCTGCGCTACGAAGTGCTCGAGCCGCTGCAGCGCGTGCGCATCGCACTCGAGCGCAACGCGGTGCAGCCGATCGCCTTCGAGCTGGAACTCGAAGGCAGCGTGCCGTGCGTGCTCGAAGAGCGCGAGGACCGGCGCACGCTCAGCGGCTACCGCCGCAGTGCCGACCAGATCCGCTACCACCAAAGCGGCATCGCGCGCGGCTGGATCGAGCTGCAAGGGCAGCGCATCGAGGTCGACCCGCAAGGCTGGCGCATGACCCGCGACCACTCCTGGGGCCTGCGTCCCAGCGTGGGCGCGCCGCAGACCGACCTGCAGCCCGACCCGATGGACGCGCATCCGCCGCGTGTGCTGGCGGTATGGAACCCGCTGCTGTTCACGCGGCGCGATGGTTCGGTCTACGCCTTCCACCAGTACACCTTGTTGTACGAAGGCGAGGGCTGGCGCCACGAGAAGCTGCAAGGCGGCTTCGAATATGCCGACGGCCGCCGCGAGCCGGTGCGCCAGATCGAGCCGAAGCTGCGCTTCGACCCACGCAACCGCCGGCTGCTGGGCGGCGAGTTCGACCTGACCATGCCCGATGGGCGCAGCCGCGTGCTGAGTGCGCGGGTGCTGGGCGACACCGGCTTTCACCTGGGTGCCGGGCTGTACCACGGCTTCGACGGCCAGCACCACGGCCAGTGGCGCGGCCGGCTTCACGTCGACGGCGAGTATTTCGCCGATTGCTCTACCCCCGAAAGCGCGGCCAGGTTGAACCAGTTCCGCGACTGCCTGATCGAGGTGCACGACGCCGAAACCGGCGCCATCGGCGTCGGTAACTGCCAGACCTGGGTGCAGGGCGCGTGGCCGCAGCTGGGTTTGCCGTAGGGTCCAGGGCGGGCCGAGAGGGGATCAGCCTTCGCCCAGATCGGGCGCCCAGGCGACGCCGTTGATGTGCGCGCCGCCGTCGACGAACAGCGTATTGCCGGTCAGGTAGGCGCAGTCGTCGCTGGCCAGGAACAGCGCGACGCCGGCGATGTCGGTCTCGGGGTCGCCCATGCGGCCCATCGGGTTGGCGGCGCTGATGCGCTCGATCATGCCGGGCTGCTGCGCCGCCACGCGCCGCGCCGCGGCCGACAGCGCTGCCGGGCAGATCAGGTTGCAGCAGATGCCCCAGGGCGCCCATTCGCGCGCCGCGGTGCGCGTCAGCGCGCGCAGGCCTTCCTTGGCGACGTTGTAGTCGGCGCTGCCGATGTGGGCATTGACGCCGTTGAGCGAGGCCATGTTGATGACGCGACCCCAGCGCTGCGCCTTCATGTGCGGCAGCGCGCCCAGCATGGTCCAGCGGCAGGCCAGCGGGCCGAGGGTGAATGCGGCTTCGAATTGCGCGTCGGTCTTGGCCTCGACGCGGGCGATAGGGCTGCCGCGCCAGGCGTTGTTGACCAGGATGTCGACCGCGCCGGCCGCGTCCATTAGCGCCAGCACGCTGGCCTTGTCGCCCATGTCGGCGTGCACGAAGCGCCCCGCGCCACCACGGCGGTGGATCTCGCCGGCGCAGTCGTTGCCGGCGGCTTGGTCGATGTCGGCGACGACGACCTGCGCGCCCTCGCGCGCGAAGCGCAGTGCGATGCCGCGGCCGATGCCATCGCCGCCGCCGGTGACCAGCGCGCGCCGGCCGGCCAGCCGCAGCGTGGCGCTGTTCACACCGTGCGGCCGGCCTCGTGGCCGCCGTGCATCGCGCCTTCGATGTAGTGCAGGCTGGCGCAGTCGCCCACCGGGATCACCGCGATGCCCAGGCCGCGCAGTGCGCGTACCACGGCATCGTCGGTTTCGGCGCCGACCGCCAGCACCACCGAATCGGCGGGCGTGCGCTGCTCGGCGCCGTCGGCGTCGGCCCAGCGCACGTCGCGCTGGCCGATCTCCAGCACCGTTGCCTTGCGCACCAAGCTGCCGTGCGATTCGACCTCGTCGAGCACACGCCAGCGGCGCACGATCGACAGCTCGGGCCCGGGTTTGTCGCTTTCTTCCAGCACCGTGACCTCGCGGCCGCGTGCGATCAGGAACTCGGCCAGCTCGAGGCCGACCAGGCCGCCGCCGACGATGACCACGCGCTTGCCCAGCGGCATCCACAGCTTGGACAGGTTCTTCAGCGCCTGCTGGCTGTCGGTGACCTTGAGGAAGCCGCCGGCCTTGAACAGCGTGCGCTCGGCCAGGCTGAGTTTGGCGCGCGCGATGTCGTCGGCGCCGTCGCCGGTCATCAGCCGGCGCAGCTCGTCGCCGCTCCACACATGGCGCTGCTGTGCGCCGGGGATCGGCGGTGCCTCGCGCTTGGCGCCGGTGGCCACGATCACCGCGTCGGGGCGCAGCTCGGCCACCAATGCGGGGGTGGCTGCGGTGCCCAGCCGCACCTCGATCGGCAACTGCCTGACCTGTGCCACCAGGTGGTCGAGCAGCGCGCCGTTCTCGGTGTAGGCCAGCGCGGCGAAGAACAGCGTGCCGCCCAGGCGGTCGGCGCGCTCGACCAGCGTCACGCGGTGGCCGCGCAGCGCGGCCACGCGCGCGGCTTCCATGCCGGCCGGGCCGCCGCCGATCACCAGCACGCGCTTCGGGCTGATCGCGGGTTCGATCGGCCACTCGAATTCGTGGCCGGTCTGCGGGTTGACTGCGCACTTCACGCGCTGGTTGATGAAGATCTGGCTGACGCACACGTAGCAATAGATGCACGGGCGCACGTCTTCGGGTTTGCCGCGGTGCAGCTTGATCGGCAGCTCGGGGTCGGCCAGCAATTTGCGCCCCATGGCGACGAAGTCGATGTCGCCGCGTTCGATCGCGGCTTCGACCTCTTCGGGCTCGACGCGGCCGGCCAGGATCACCGGCACCTTGACCGCGGCCTTGACCTCGCGCGCATAGGGCAGGAAGGCGTTGGGCTGCTGCGCCAGCGGCGCTTCGGTGAAGGCCTTGCCTTCGGTCAATGTGGCATAGGCGGATACGCTGACCGCATCGGCGCCGGCGCGCACCGCCAGCAGCGCGGCGGCCGCGGCATCGGCCGGCTGGATGCCGCCCTTGGTGCGCAGCTCTTCGCCGTCCAGCCGCACCCACACCGGGAAGTCGGCGCCGCAGCGCGCCTTCACCGCGCGCAAGGTGTCGGTCAGCAGCCGCGCGCGGTTCTCGATGGCGCCGCCGTAGTCGTCGTCGCGCTTGTTGTAGTAGGGCGACAGGAAGCCGGCAAAGATGTAGCTGTGCGCGGCGTGCAGCTCGATGCCGTCGAAGCCGGCTTGCTGCGCGCGCGCTGCGGCGTCAACGAACCACTGCGTCATCTGCTCGATGTCGGCGCGGTCCATCACGCGGATGCGCGGGCGCTGCTTGCCCAGGCCGCCGACGAAGGTGGAAAGCTCCAGCGGCGTGAAGGCCGTCAGCATGGTCGACTTCTGCGGCGGCGGCACCGACGGCACCCACAGGTCGCGCCCCGCGGTCATGTCGCGCGTCGCGGTCTTGCCGGCATGCTGCAGTTGCAGGCCGATCTTGGCGCCTTGCGCATGCACGCGCCGCGCCAGCTCGGCCAGGCCGGGGATGTGGTCGTCCTGCGAGATGCCGACCTGGTAGGGCTCGGCCGTGCCGGCGGGGAAGGCCACCGCGCACACGCCCATCGTCAGCAGGCCCGCGCCGCCGCGCGCCCGCGTCTCGTAGTAGGCCTGGATGCGCGGGCCGCAGCTGCCGTCTTCTTCCGCAAAGTTGGAGCCCATCGGCGCCATCACGATGCGGTTCTTCAGCGTCAGCCGGCCG
>CAYZGL010000003.1:0-43484 GCA_964477985.1 uncultured Rubrivivax sp.
GGCCGCCAGCTGCGCGCGCAGCGCGTCGGCCAGCTCGCGGTCGTGGCTGCGCAACCGGGCATCCCCCTGGGTGTCGAAGGCGGCCGCAGCGAAGGGCTGCAGCGGGTGTTCGACCCGCAGCCGCCGCCGTGCGCTGCTCTTGGCGGCTGCGGCGTCGCTGCCGGGCTCGGCGATGGCCGGCGCCAGCAGGTCCAGCAGCTCGGCCACCAGCACCGACGGGCTCAGCGGCTGGTTGTCGCGCACGCTGCGGCCGGTGCAGCTCAGGTGCAGATGGCTGCGTGCGCCCAGCAGCAGCTCGAGCATCAGCGCGCGGTCGTCGTCGCGGCGCTGGCGGTCGCCGCGCCGCGGATGCTGCGCCATCAGGTCGAACTCGCGCGGCAGCCGCAGCGCGGGAAAAGCGCCGTCGTTCAGCCCGATCGCGCACACCACCTTGAACGGCAGGCCGCGCAGCGTGCTCATGCCCGCGAAGTTGATGCTGCCGCCGGCCGCGCCGCCGCCGCCGCCGGCATCGAGCTGGCGCTGCAGCGCGGCGCGCACCACCGCCAGCGGCAGCGGCGCGGCCACGCCGCCGCGCTGCATGTCGTCGGCCAGCTCGTACAGGCTGCGGCGCAGCGCCAGCGCGGCTTCGAGTTCGTCGTCGGCCGGCGCGATGAAGCGGTCGAGCATGCCGGCCAGCGTTGCCGCCCACGCCGCCGGCAGCTGCGGCGGGCGCAAGGCCTGCAGCGCGCCGCGCAGCGCCTGCGCGAACTGCCACAGCGCGCCCAGCGCGGCCGCGCGCGTGCCTTCGGCATCGCCGGCGGCCAGCAAGCCGGCGAAGGTGTGGCCGCACTGCGCGGGCAGCGCATAACCCAGGAACAGCCGCTGCAGCGCGTCGTCCAGCGTGTGGCGCGCCGAGGCCGGCAGCTGCAGCGCTTCGCGCTGCGCCGCGTCCAGCCCCCAGTGGAAGCCGGCATCGAGCAGCCAGCCGTGGATCTGCTGCAGCGCGTCGTCGTCCAGGCCGAAGCGCCGCGCCACGGGCGGCTGCTGCAGCAAGGCGAAGACCTCGCTGGCGCTGCAGCGCGAGCCGGCCAGCGCCAGCAGCTGCAGCAGGCAGCGCGCCGGCGCATCGGCACGGCTGCGGCGCACGCCGCACAACGCGTAGGGCAACGCGCGATCGCCGGGCACCGCGCCGAACACCGCGTCGATCAGCGGCGCCGCCGCTTCCAGGTCGGGCGTGACCACCAGCACCTCGCCCGGGCGCAGCGACGGGTCGGCGGCGAACAGGCCCAGCAGCCGGTCGTGCAGCACCTCGAGTTCGCGCGTCAGCGAATGGCACAGGTGCAGCTCGAGGCTGCGGTCGCCTTCGGCCAGCCGCAGCGAGCCGGGCTCGATCGCGCGCAGCTCGAGCAGCGCGTCGTGCACCTGCGCCAGCAGGCTCGCGCCGCCGGATGCGGCGAAGTGCGCGTGGTCCTCGGCGTCGTCGCCGCAGACTTCCACCAGCGCCTCGATGTGCTGCTGCGTCTGCTTGCCCCACGCGGCCAGCAGCCGGTTGCCTTCTTCGGCATGCACGGCGTCGCGCCCGCGCGCGGCCAGATGGCTCAGGCGGCGCCGGTCGACCAGGTCGAACCAGTATTCGCGGCAGGGGTTCCACACGTACAGCCGCACCTCGACGCGACGGCCGACCTCGTGCAGCAGCTGCAGGTGCTGCGGCGCGATCTGCGGCAGCGCGAACACGTGCAGCCGCGGCGGCAGCTCGGCCGCGCCGCGCCGCAGCGCCGCGGCGAAGGCCTGCGCCGGGTGGCTCACCGGCAGCTCGATCTGGCCGACGATGCGCCGCCACAACGCCGCTTGCCAGGCGGCGTCGGGCGATGCCGCGGGGGGTGCCAGCGCCGCCGCCGCCGCCGGCCCCTGCGCCCAGGCCTGCAGCCAGTCGGCGCGGTAGGTCAGGTACTGCTCGAACAGCGCCGCCACCTCGCAGGCCAGCTCGTAGTGCGCCAGCGCATCGGCGTCGCGCAGGTAGGCACGCAGCCGCGGGTGCGCGGCGACGAAGCCGGCATCGGCGAAGGCGCCGTGCACGCGCCAGACCAATGTCGCCGCGGCAAACGGCGAGTCGTCGGCCACCCCCGGCACGTGCTGCGCGATCTGCCGCCACAGCCACTGCGCGAGAAAGCCGAACTGCAGGTTGGCGCACACGCCGTGCGCATCGGCGATGGCCAGGCTCAGGCGGCGGCGCATGGCCGCGTGCGGCACGATCAGCTGCTCGGCGGCGAAGGGGTCGGCGCTCGCGTGTTCGTGCAGTTGCCGCAGCAGCTCTTGTTGCAGCAGCTCGAGGCGGTTGGCATGGTGGATGTGCAGCATCGCGGCGGATTCGCAGCCGGTGGGCGCGGCGACGCCGCTGCGGTTCACACTACTTTACGCGCTGTGCATCGGCGCCCAACAGCGCCGCCGCAGCATGCCGAGCATCGACAATGCGTTGACAAGGAGCGATGCGATGCAAGCGAAGTTCAACACCCCCCGTGCGGCGCTGGCCGGCCTGGCCGTGGCCGCGGTGACGGCGGTGGCGGCGGTGTCCGTGCAAGCGATGCCGGGCGGGCCCGACGGTGCCGGGCCGATGGGTGCACCGGCCGCGGGTGGCCACTGGGGCGGCAACTGGGGCGGCCATTGGGGCGGCCATTGGGGCGGCGGCGGCATGTTCGGCGGCATGCTGGGGCGCATGCTCGACCGCGTGAACGCCACGCCCGAGCAGCGCACGCAGATCCAGAAGATCGTCCAGGCCAGCGCCGACGACATGCGCAAGCAGCGCGAAGCGGGCCGCGAGCTGCGCGACGAGGCGATGAAGCTGTTCGCGCAGCCCACGGTGGACGCCAACGCGGTCGAGGCGTTGCGCCAGAAGCAGCTGGCCCAGCACGATGCGCTCAGCAAGCGCATGACCGCCGCCATGCTCGAGATCAGCCGCGTGCTCACGCCCGAGCAGCGCAAGCAGATGAGCGACTACATGCAGCAGCGCCGCGACATGATGCAGCGCCACCAGCGCGAGCGGCGCAGCGTCGACACGCCGCGCAGTTGAGCATGGCCCGCGGCAACAGCGGCGGCGGCTGCGGCCGCAGCGGCGAGCGATGAACGAGCGGCTGCTGCTGATCGACGACGACGCGCGGCTGGCCGCAATGGTGGGCGACTACCTGCGCGGCCACGGCTTCGAGGTCGATTGCGCGCCGTCGCTGGCCGCCGGGCGCGAACGCCTGGCGCGCGGCGCCTACGACGCGCTGCTGCTGGACCTGATGCTGCCCGACGGCGACGGCCTGGAGCTGACGCGCGAGCTGCGTGCCGACGCGCGGCTGCGCCGGCTGCCGCTGCTGATGCTGACCGCGCGCGGCGAGCCGATGGACCGCATCGTCGGCCTCGAGCTGGGCGCCGACGACTACCTGCCCAAGCCCTTCGAGCCGCGCGAGCTGCTGGCGCGCATCAAGGCGCTGCTGCGCCGCGCCTCGCCCGACGACGCCGCGGCCGAGGTGCTGCGCTTCGGCCGCCTCGAGATCGACCTGGGTGCGCGCCAGGCGCGGCTGGACGGCCAGCTGTGCGACCTGACCAGCCACCAGTTCGAGCTGCTGGTGGTGCTGGCGCGCAGCGCCGGGCGCGTGCTGTCGCGCGACCGCATCATGGACGCGCTGCGCGGCCACCCGATGGACGCCTTCGACCGCAGCATCGACGTGCACATCTCGCGCATCCGCGCCGTGATCGAGGACGACCCGAAGTCGCCGCAGCGCGTGCTCACCGTGCGCGGCGCCGGCTACGTGTTCGCCAAGACCCAATAGACGCAACAGACCGAAGGAGAGCGGCGCGGTGCGTTCGCTGACCCTGCGCATCTACCTGACCGTGCTGCTGGCGCTGGCGCTGTTCGCGCTGGCCTCGGGCTGGCTGGTGCAGCGCCACTTCGAGCACGAGCGCGAGCGCGTCGCCAGCTCGGTGCCGCAGCGCGCGCAGGCCTGGGCCGAACTGCTGCAGCGCGCGCTGCCCGATGCGCACGCGCCGCACGCCGAGCAGGCGGCGGCGCTGAACGACTGGGCGCAAAGGCTGCGCCTGCCGCTGGCGTTGGACGATGCGCTGGGCCAGCGCATCGGCAGTTCCGAGGCCTTCGCGCGGCGCGAAGGCGAAGCCGCGGCCGGCGCGGCGCGCGGCGCGTATGCGGTGCGGCTGGACGACGGGCGCACGCTGTGGCTGTGGCGGCCGCCGCCGCACGCGCTGCCGGGCCGTGTCGGACCTGGGCCTGGGCCCGGGCCCGACGAACGCGGGCCGCGTCTGGGCCCGCCCGGCATGCCCGGCGCCCCGGCCTGGCCGTGGCTGCTGCCGCCCGGCGGCGTGGGCCTGGCGGCGCTGCTGCTGGTGCTGTTCGTCGCCGTGGCCGCGGGGGCCTGGCCGGTGGTGCGCCGCCTGACCAAGCGGCTGAAAGCGCTGCAGCACGGGGTCGAGGCCTTCGGCGCCGGCGCGCTGCACCAGCGGGTGTCCGAGGACGGGCGCGACGAGGTCGCGGCGCTGGGCGCCAGCTTCAACCGCGCGGCCGCGCGCATCGAGGCGCTGCTGCGCTCGCACCGCAGCCTGCTGGCCAATGCCAGCCACGAGCTGCGCTCGCCGCTGGCGCGGCTGAAGATGGCGGTGGCGATGCTCGAGGACGCGCCGGCCGCACAACACGAGGGCCTGCAGCGCGAGATCCACGCCAATATCGGCGAGCTCGATGCGCTGGTCGACGAGGTGCTGCTGGCCAGCCGGCTGGACGCCGGCGCGGCCAGCCTGCGCCGCGACGACGTCGAACTGCTGGGGCTGGCCGCCGAAGAGGGCGCGCGGGTGCAAGCCGAGGTCGGCGGCGAGCCGCTGCAGCTGCGCGGCGACGAGCGGCTGCTGCGCCGCGCGCTGCGCAACCTGCTGGAAAACGCGCAGCGCTACGGCGCCGGCAGCATCGAGCTGCAGGTGCGCAGCGCGCCCGACGGCCGGGCCGAAATCAGCGTGTGCGACCGCGGCCCCGGCGTGCCCGAGGCCTACCGCGAGCGCATCTTCGAGGCCTTCTTCCGTGCGCCCGGCCACGCCGAGCACGACGGCGGCGTCGGCCTCGGCCTGGCGCTGGTGCGCCAGATCGCGCAGGCGCACGGCGGCAGCGTGGCTTGCGAGCCGCGCGAAGGCGGCGGCAGCTGCTTCAGCCTGCGCCTGCCGGCGGGCTTGCCGGCCGCGGCTGGCCTCGAGCCGGCGGCGTAGCGTGGGCCGGCGCGTCGCGCCGCGCTTGCCGCCGCAACACCCGCGCCAGCAGCAGCGACAGCGCCAGCGCCGCCAGCACCAGCCCGGCGGTGCTGGCGGCCCAGAAACCGCGCGCACCGCGCAGCGCCGGCGGCGTCGACCCGGTGAGGTCGAAGGCCAGCACATAACCGCCACCCAGCCCCACGCCGCCCAGCGACAGCGCGAAGATCAGCATCGGCAGCGTGGCGATGCGCCAGGCGCGCAGCACGAACGAAGCCACGCACTGCGCGGCGTCGGCGGTGTGGAACAGCGCCACCCAGGCCAGCAGCGGCAGCGCCGCGGCGATCACCGCCGCATCGCCGGTGTACAGCCGCACGATCGCGCCGCGCTGCCAGAACACCAGCGCGCCCACCGCCAGCCCCAGCGCCACGCCGATCTGCAGCCCGTGCCAGCCGATGCGCCGCGCACCGCGCGCATCGCGCGCGCCCACACGCTGCGCCACCAGCGTGGCGGTGGCGTTGGCCAGCGCCAGCGGCAGCATGAACAGCACCGACACCAGGTTGGCCGCCAGCTGGTGGCCGGCCACCGGCGTGGCGCCCAGGCGCGCGATGAAGATCGCCATGAACGAAAAGCCGCTGACCTCGATCAGGATCGACGCCCCCATCGGCAGGCCCAGGCGCAGCTGCGCGGCGATGGCGCGGCGGTCGGGCGCGCGCAGCCGCGTGCCCAGCGCGAACGGCGCATAGAAGCGGTCGCGCGCCAGCAGCCACAGCCCCGCCAGCACCTGCAGCCACATCGCCACGGCGGTGGCGATGCCGCAGCCGAGCACGCCCAGCGGGCCCAGGCCCAACGCCGGCACACCGAACACCAGCGCCGCCGACAGCGGCAGCTTCAGCCCCAGCCCGGCGAGCTGGATCGCCATCACCGCCTTGGGGCGCGACACCGCGATGTTGAAGCCGCGGTAGGCCGCGAACAGCAGCGCCGCCGGCAGCGCGAAGGCCAGGGCCAGCAGGTAGCCGCGCACCTTGGCCTCGACCTCGGGGGTCGCCTGCGCCAGCGCCAGGAAGGGCCGCGGAAACACCAGCAGCGTGCTGCCCAGCAGCGCCAGCCCCAGCGCCAGCCACACCGCCTGGTGCAACTGGTGGCCGGCTTCGTGCCGCTGGCCGGCGCCGAAGAACTGGCCGACGATCGGCCCGGCCGCCACCACCACGCCCATGAAGCCGATGAACACCGTGATGTACGCGGCCGAACCCAGCGCGAGCGCCGCCAGGTCCAGCGCCGAATGGCGCGCCACCAGCAAGGTGTCGACGGTGCCGAAGGCGATCACCGCCAGCTGCGCGACGAACACCGGCCAGGCCAGCGGCGCGATCAACGCCGCCGAGCCGCGCCAGCCGGCGCGGTCGGCGGGTGCGGCGGCGGCGGGCAGGGCGCTCAAGCGCTC
The DNA here is from genome assembly GCA_964477985.1 of uncultured Rubrivivax sp. Lineage (GTDB taxonomy): Bacteria > Pseudomonadota > Gammaproteobacteria > Burkholderiales > Burkholderiaceae_C > Rubrivivax. The sequence goes on from CAYZGL010000003.1 coordinate 6,644, forward strand.
GCCCTTGGCGCCGCGGCCGCGCTGGCGCGCACCGTCGCGATCACCGGCGGGCTCACACGCGCAGGCGCGCCGCCAGTTCGCGCAGCCGCTCGATGCCGGGCTCCTTGCGCGGCCACACCAGCTCGACGCCGTCGCCGCCGTGGCGCGGCAGCACGTGCAGATGCAGGTGCGGCACGGTTTGCCAGCCGGCCGGCCGGTTGGCCTGCAGCACGGTGATGCCCTCGGGCGCGAATGCCGCCTGCAGCGCGATCGCGATGCGCCGCGCCGCGCGCATCAACGCCGCGGCTTCGTCGTCGCTGCAGTCCAGCAGGGTTTCGCGCGGCGCCTTGGTGGCGACGATCACATGGCCGTCGTTGACCTGGCCCGCGTCCATGAAGGCGAAGACGTGCTCGTCCTCGTAGACCTTGGCGCAGGGCAGTTCGCCCGACAGCAGCTTTTCGAACAGGGTGGGCATCGGCGGACCCATGGTGACAGGGGAATCGCGATCATGCCCTGCGCGCAGTTTGCATGTCTGCTGCGCAGCGCCGACAACGTTTGCCGCGTCAGCGCACTTGTTGCCGACCGTGGCTGGCCAGTCAGAGCCGCGTGGCCGTCGACCAAGCCCCCCGCACCTTGGCGGCCACGTCTTCCTTCCTGATGTGGGCCTTGGCGATGGGCTCGATCGCCGCCCCATGCCTGGCGGCCAGTGCCTGCGCGTTGGCGCGAATGCGCTCGCGCAGCGGCAGCGCGCACTGCGGGCAGCCGCCGCTGCGCACGCCGCGCGCGCAGCAAGCTCGTCATGCCAGCGGCGAAGCATGCGCCGGACAACGTGCCGTTGATGGCGATGCGCTCGCAGCACGACAGCACGCCCGTCAGGTTCTGCGCGTACCTCGCCGTGCACAGTTCCATCGCCGCCCCCGCTTCGTTGCGCGCTGCGATGCAGCGAGGCTGCTCCCCTGTTTGGTTCCGGCCTGTCCGGCTCAGGTTGGGTTCAACGGCAAAGTTCAGCGGCGCGGCTTGTCCGCGTCCGCTGCAGCGCCTTGTTCCAGTGCTTCGTTCCATCTTGCGCCTGGCGTTTCAAAGGGGCGGCGTGCCACGAAGAACTGATAGGCATAGAACTCCGAATAGTGGCGGTGCATCTCGGGCTCCTCGGCGAGTTGGTCAAGTAGGGCCAAGGCTTCGGCATCGCCGAAGTATTTGCCGCGCAACTCGGTGATGCGCGCTTCCATGGGCGCATAGAAATCGTCCCACCATGCCTCATCCGGCAGCGTGAAGTGTCCGACGAGTTCAAACCCGCAGTCCTGGATCACTGCAATATCGTCATCCAGCCATCCCATGGTCGGGTAATCGCTGTCGAACCCGGCCTTGACCGCGGGCGGCGGGTTCTTCCGGCGCCAAATCGCATCGGTGAACGCCAGATAGCCGCCGGGTCGCAGCAAGCCATGGCAAACGCGAAGGGCGTCCCGAAGCCCGATGTTGTAGAGCGCGCCTTCCGACCAGATGAGGTCGAAAACCCCCGGCGGCTGCCCCGGGCGGGCCATATTCCCAACAACGGCATTGACGCGTTGCGAAAGCCCACGCTCTGCAACAGCCGCCTTCAGCCGTTCGATGCTCGGCGCATGGCTGTCGATGGCCACGATGGAACCTGACGTCAGTTCGGCGAGCTGGAGGGTTTGTCCCCCGACACCGCACCCCAAGTCGAGGATCGCAGGGGATGCTCGAAGTTCGCGGCACAGACCCAGGGCTCTCGCGGCACAGGTGCGGTTGCCGGGCCCCTGACGCGGCAGGTTTTCGTAAACCTCGAGAAAGATCTCCCAGAAGCGAGGTCCGGGTTGGTTCATGCAACCTGCCCTTGCTGACGGTGACGCACCATGAGCACGTGCAGCCCGTTCGGGACGTCGTCGAATTCCCTGTCCTTGCGGAAGCCGGCCTTGGCGAAAGCCCGCTGCGAGGCCAGATTGTCCAGCCGGGCGCACGCCATCACGAACGGCACCGTTGGGTCGGACAACGCGGCCTCGGCGACCAGGCTTATCGCCTCCGACCCCAGCCCCTGTCCCAGCGCGTCGAACTCGCCGATCATGATGTCGATGTCGATCACGCTCGCCGGAATGTCGGCAAGGCCGGCGGCGTCGAGCTCCTCGCGTGTGGGGTGCTGCCACAGCACGATCCCGACTTCATGGCCATCCGCCTCGATCATGGCCCGCCAATTTCCTTCGGCTGGCGGCTCGCTCAGCAGCCGCAGGTTCGCGCCGGGATCGCCCCAAGGGGTACGCACGTGATCCGCATGCAGCCATTGCTCGATGAGCGGCAGGTCATCGTTCGTGATCGCGCGAAGGCGCAGGCTCATGACGCTTTGCCCCCTGGCATGAGGTCTTCTCGTGCTGGGGCTGCTTCCTCTGCGACTTCCATTGCTGTTGCTCGACTCGTTCCGGCGATGCAGCGCGGGCAGCTCTTGGCCATCGCCGCCTGGTGGCGCGCAAACCCGTCTTCGTCTGCGACGGCGTCGTAGAAGGCGCGCAGGTGGCCGAAGGCCGCGGGCGGGAAAGCTTCTTCGACGATCGCGCCATACGGCGGGGCATCCAAGCTCAGCACGCGGCTGACCACGTTCTGCACGTACAGGAAGGTGGGCGCGGCACCTTGCGCCGCGTCGTCGCAGACGTTGACGTGCACGGCCGCGGCCCCCAGCTCGAGCAGCCTCTGCGCCAGCGCGCCGCGCAAGGCGCTGCCGTCGCCGCTGCGCTCGCCTGGGGCACCGCGCCACAGCACGTGGATCACCTTGTCCATGGCGCGGGCCCCTTGCTGAAGCTCAGCGCTGCGGCGCCGCGCACGCCCGAGGCATCGCCGTGCCGGCTGGGCACCAGCCGCGTGCGCACGGCGTCCCGGCAACCGCCCGTGAACACCCAGCGGCGCCACAGCCGCGGCACCTGCTCGTACAACGTCGCGATGCGCGACAGCCCGCCGGCCAGCACGATCACATCGGGGTCGAGCAGGTTGATCACGCTGGCCAGCGCACGCGCCAGCCGCGACGCATGGCGTTGCAGCGTGGCCTGGCAGGCCACGTCGCCGTGCGCGGCCGCGGTGGCGATCTGCTCGGCCGACCCCGCGGCGCCACCACGGTGCCGGTGTTCGCGCGCCATGCCGGGCCCGCTGAGCAGCGTCTCGATGCAGCCGCGCCGGCCGCACCAGCAGTCGAACAGCGGGTCCTCGCCCGGCTCACCCCACGGCAACGGGTTGTGGCCCCATTCGCCGGCCAGCCCGTTGGGGCCGGCCAGCACGCGGCCGTGCACCGCGATGCCGGCGCCCACCCCGGTACCCAGGATCGCCGCGAACACCACCGCCGCGCCGGCGCCGGCGCCGTCGCTGGCTTCGGACAAAGCCAGGCAGTTGGCGTCGTTGGCGATGCACACCGGCTGGCCGAGCCGCGCTTCGAGGTCGGCTTGCAGCGAGCGGCCGTTCAGGCAGGTCGAGTTGGCGTTCTTGACCCACCCCTGCGGCGTCAGGCTGCCCGGGGTGCCCAGGCCGATGCTGCAAGGCCCGGCCGCCATCTCGCGCGCCTGCGCCACCAGCGCGGCGATGGCTTGCAAGGTGGCTTCGTAGTCACCCGCCGGCGTGGCGATGCGCGTACGCCAGCGCTCGCCGTCCTGCGGCGACAGCAGCATCGCCTCGATCTTGGTGCCGCCCAGGTCGATGCCCAGCGCGTGCATCGGCGTGTGGCTTCAGATCGGCCGGCAGCGCCGCTGCAGCCAGTCCAGCGCCGCGCCGGTGACGCGCGGCGCCAGCCGCTCGAGCACCATCGCGTGATAGCCGTTGAGCCAGTCGATCTGGTCCTGCCGCAACAGCGAGCGGTCGATGCAGCGCGTGTCGATCGGGCACAGCGTCAGGGTTTCGAATTCGAGCATCTCGGCGAAGGCATCGCCCTCGGGCGTGGCTGCCGGCACGTTCAGCACCAGGTTCTCGATGCGCACGCCCCACTGGCCGGGGCGGTACACGCCGGGTTCGATCGAGGTGATCATGCCCGGCTCCATGCCCATGTGCGCGTCGGGCACGGTGCGGCTGATGCTCTGCGGGCCTTCGTGCACGTTCAGGAAGTAGCCCACGCCGTGGCCGGTGCCGTGGCCGAAGTCCAGCCCCTGTTGCCACAGCGGCGCGCGCGCGATGGCGTCGAGCATCGGCGCGGGCGTGCCGCGCGCAAAGCGCGTGCGGCTCAAGGCCATCATGCCCTCGAGCACCCGCGTGACGTCGCGCTGCATCGCCGGGCTGACCTGTCCGATGCCCCACACTCGCGTGACGTCGGTGGTGCCGCCCAGGTACTGCGCACCCGAGTCGATCAGCAGCAGCCCGTCGCCTTCGATGGCTGCAAAGGACTCGCGCGTGGCGCGGTAGTGCGGCATCGCGCCGTTGGCCATCCAGCCGGCGATGGTCGGAAAGCTCAGGCCGACGAAGCCCGCTCGCTTGGCGCGCGCGGCGCTCAGCCGCTCGTCGATGTCGAGTTCGCTCAGGCGTTCGCCGTTGGACAGCGCGGCTTCGAAGCCGGCGTAGAACTCGCACATCGCGGCGCCGTCCTCGATCATCGTCTGGCGGACGAAGGCGGCTTCGGCCTCGCTCTTGCGGCTCTTCAGCAGCGTGCTCGGGTTGATCGCTTCGACCACGCGGCAGCCGGCACCGACCTGTTCGCGAAAGCCCAGCGTGATGCGCTTCGGGTCGAGCAGCAGCACATCGCCGCCGCCCAGCGCCGCCAGCGCCGCGGCCGCACCGTCGTAGGGGGCGAGCCGGATGCCGTCGGCGGCCAGTTCGTCGCGCAGCGCCTCGCCGACCTTGGCCTGCACCACGAACAGCCGCGCTCCGGCAGGCTCCAGCAGCAGGTGCGCCAGGAAGACCGGGTTGTAGGCGACGTCGCTGCCGCGCAGGTTGGTGGTCCACGCGATGTCGTCCAGCGTGGACACGAAATGATGCGTGGCGCCGTGGCGCGCCATCGCCTCGCGCACGCGTGCCAGCCGGGCGCTGCGCGGCTGCGTGGCGTGCGGTTCACGGTGCGCATACACCGGCTGCAGCGGCAGCGCGGGGCGCTCGGGCCAGGCCGCATCCAGCAGGTCGGGCGCGGTGCGCAGCGCGATGCCGGCAGCCGCCAGCCGCGACTTCAGCGTCTGCGCCGCGGCCAGCCCCAGCACCTGGGCGTCGACCGCGGCCACGCCGCCGTGCGGCAGCTGCTCGACCAGCCAGTCCAGATGGGCGGTGGACGCGGCCGAGGCGATGCGCACCAGTTCGACGCCGCTGCCGGCCAGCTGCGCTTCGGCCTGCACCCAGTAGCGGGCGTCGGCGAACAGCGCGGCGCGGTCGCGCGCCACCACCAGCGTGCCCATCGAGCCGGTGAAGCCGCACAGCCACTGCCGCGCCTGCCAGCGCGGCGGCAGGTATTCCGACAGGTGCGGGTCGCTGCTGGGTACCAGCAGCGCGTGCACGCCGTGCTGCTCGAGCTGGTCGCGCAGCCGCTGCAGGCGCATCGGCCACGGAAGGGTGCGAGTGTCCATCGGGCATCCTGCATCTGCGGGGGGTGCGGCCCATTCTAGGCAGCGGCATGCACTCTTGCCGCCGTGCGGGGCGCCTCGACCGCGTGGCGCTGCTAACCTCGCCGCCCGAACCGTTGCCACACAGGAAGCCCCATGCCCGCACTGTTGAACCACGTCGACCCCGACGGCCTGCTCGAATACTCGGTGGTCTACACCGACCGCGCGCTGAACCACATGGCGCAGCGCTTCCAGCGCGTGATGCAGCAGGTGTCGGCCACGCTGAAGCAGGTGTACGGCGCGCGCTCGGCCATCGTCGTGCCCGGCAGCGGCAGCTTCGGCATGGAGGCGGTGGCGCGGCAGTTCGCGCAGGGCAAGAAGGTGCTGGTGATCCGCAACGGCTGGTTCAGCTACCGCTGGAGCCAGATCTTCGACACCGGCGCCATCCCCGCAGCCACCACCGTGCTGAAGGCGCGCCGGCTGGCGGCCGGCGGGCCGACGGCGCCGTTCTCGCCCGCGCCGATCGACGAAGTGGTGGCGGCCATCCGCCGGGAACAGCCCGATGTGGTGTTCGCGCCGCACGTCGAGACATCGGCCGGCATGATCCTGCCCGACGACTACCTGCGCGCGGTGGCCGGCGCGGTGCACGCGCACGGCGGGCTGTTCGTGCTGGACTGCGTGGCCTCGGGCGCGATGTGGGTGGACATGCGCGCCACCGGCGTCGACATCCTGGTCAGTGCGCCGCAGAAGGGCTGGAGCAGCACGCCCTGCGCCGGGCTGGTGATGCTGGGCGACGAGGCGCGCGCACGCATCGACGCCACCACCAGCAGCAGCTTCTCGATGGACCTGAAGAAGTGGCTGTCGATCATGGAGACGCACGAGCAGGGCAAGATCGCCTACCACGCGACGCTGCCCACCGACGGCCTGGCCCACCTGCGCGACGCGATGCAGGAAACGGCGGCGCTGGGCTTCGCGGCGGCCAAGGTGGCACAGCAGGCGATCGGCCAGCGCGTGCGCGCGCTGCTCGAAGCGCGCGGCATCCCGAGCGTCGCCGCCCAGGGCTTCCAGGCGCCGTGCGTGATCGTCAGCTACACCGATCGCGACGACTTCCAGAACACCCAGGCCTTCATCCGGCAGGGCCTGCAGATCGCCGCCGGCGTGCCGCTGGCCTGCGACGAAGGCGCGGACTTCAAGACCTTCCGCATCGGCCTGTTCGGCCTGGACAAGCTGCAGAACGCGGATCGCACGGTGGCCAGCTTCGAGCGTGCGCTCGATGCAGCGCTGGCGTTGCCGCGCGCCTAGGAGCCGACCGGTTCAGGTAGAAGAAAGACGCACGACAGCCCGTGCCCGTCGAGACTTCGATGGACACGGACGATCGCGACAACGCGCAAGGCGCTGCCGTCGAGGGTCGACGCAGCGCACCCGATCGGCGCCGGCTTGCTCGGCGCGCTGGTGCCAGGTGCGGCGCCGCTGCTGGCGGCTGCGCTGCCGGCGATTGCGCTGCTGGGCGAGGGGCCTTCGGCCTTGCAGCGGCTGGGCATCGCCGCGGTGGGGTGCGGCCTGTGGATCGGCTGCGGCGTGCTGCGCTGGGGGCTGGACCGCGCTGCCCTGCGCTGACGCCGCGCTGCGCCAGCCGCCGCCGAGGCTTCAGGCCGCGCTGCCGCCGAGCGCCATCGTCACGTGCACCACGCCGTCTTCGGCGCGGCTGCGCAGCGGCAGGCCGCTGCGCTCGAACACCTTCAACATCGGCCGGTTCTCGGCCAGCACTTCGGCCTCGAAGCGCTGGATGCCGTGTTCGCGGCCGATGCGCGTGAGCTGGCGCAGCAGCAGCGTCGCCAGCCCCTGGCCCTGGTAGTCCTCTTCGATGGTGAACGAAAGCTCGGCGCTGGCGGCTTCGCCCGGCCGCTCGAGCACGGTGTAGGCGCCACCGCCGATGAGGATCTCGTTTGGGCCCTCGCCGACGCTGGCCACCAGCGCCACGGCGCGCACGAAGTCGCTGGCCTCGATGCGGCTCAGGTCGGCCTCGCTGAGTTCGCGTTTCGGGCCGAAGAAGCGCGTGTAGACCGTCCGCGGCTCGAGCTTGTGGAAGGCGTCGATCACGCGCTGCCGGTCGTCGGGGCGCACCGGGCGGATCCGCACCGGCGTGCCGCTGCGCAACCGGGCCTGCAGGCTGGCGGCGTCGGGCGCAGTGGTCGGCCTGTTGGCGCTCATGGCCACGATGCTGGCCGCGACGCCGCGCGCAGGCGTCGCGCGCAACGTGCCGCCGCGCGAACGTCAGGAGCCGCCGCAGGAGCCGCAGCACACGCCGTCACGGCCGTGCTGCGCCTTCTTGGTGATGCGCACGCGCCACTCGTCGGGCCCGCTTTGCAGGTAGTCCCACGCGAAGCGGCCGGGCAGCTCGGCCTGGAACTGGTAGTACAGCGGCTTCGGATCGTGGTCGTTGACCAGCATCATCGCCTCGCCGCCGCGCAGGCCGTTGAAGGTGGAAAAGATCAGCGGATGGCGCTCGCGCGGGGCGATTTCGCGAACGTCCACGGTGCGGTCCAGGGTCTCGGCCATGCGGTCTCCGGATGAACATGCATTGAAGATGCATCTATGCTATCGGGCGCGGCCGGCACAGGGTTTGCGCCACGTCAAGCCGCGTGCGCCCGCGCCGGGGCAGGCGCGCGGCGCACGCGGCAACGCCGCTAGTGCTGGCGCACGTACTGGCCCGGAGCGTCCTCGATGGCGCGGAAGGTCTTGGCGCCGATGGCCGGGGGCTTGGTCATCGCGCCGGAATGCGCGGCCAGCCACTGCTGCCACGCCGGCCACCACGAGCCTGCCTGCTGCGGCGCGGCCTGCAGCCATTCGTCGGGCGCCAGGTGGGCGTCGGCCAGATGGCGCGTGCGCATGCGGTAGTGCCGCTTGGGATGCACCGGGCCGGCGACGATGCCGGCGTTGTGGCCGCCGCTGGTCAGCAGGAAGCTCAGGTCGTCCGAGCGCACCAGGTTGTCGATCTTGTAGACCGACTTCCACGGCGCGACGTGGTCGGACTCGGTGCCGACCACGAACATCGGCAGCTTGATGTCCGACAGCCGCACCAGCTGGCCGCGCACCGGGAAGCGGTTGGCCGCCAGCTCGTTGTCCAGGTACAGCCGGTACAGGTACTCGGTGTGCATGCGCCAGGGCATGCGCGTGCCGTCGGCGTTCCAGGCCATCAGGTCGATCATGTCGCCGCGCTGGCCCTTCAGGTACTGGTTGACCATCGGCTGCCACAGCAGGTCCTGCGCGCGCAGCATGGCAAAGGCCGCGCCCATTTGCTTGCTTTCGAGCACGCCCTTCTTGTGCATCGTCGCTTCGAGCATCGCCAGCTGGCTGGGGTTGATGAAGAAGGACAACTCGCCCGGCTCGGAAAAATCGGCCTGCGCGGCGAACAGCGTCATCGAGGCCAGGCGTTGGTCGCCGTCGCGCGCCAGCGCGGCCGCACCGATGGTCAGCAAGGTGCCGCCGATGCAGTAGCCCGTGGCATGCACCTTGTGCCCGGGCACGATCGCCGCCACCGCGTCGAGCGCCGCCTGGAAGCCCTTGGTCACGTAGTCGTCCATGCCCAGATCGCGGTCGGCCGCACCGGGGTTCTTCCACGACACCATGAACACCGTGTGGCCCTGGTCGACCAGGTACTTGACCAGCGAGTTGCGCGGGCTCAGGTCGAGGATGTAGTACTTCATGATCCACGCCGGCACGATCAGGATCGGCTCGGCGTGCACCTGCTTGGTCGCCGGCGCGTACTGGATCAGCTCGATCAGCTCGTTGCGCAGCACCACCTTGCCCGGGGTGACGGCCACGTTCTTGCCGACCTCGAACTCCTCGGTGCCGGGCGGCGCGCCGCCGGCGACGGTGCGCTGCAGGTCCTCGACCCAGTGCTTCGCGCCGCGCACCAGGTTCTGGCCGTGCTCCTGGCGCGTCAGCGCCAGCAGCTCCGGGTTGGAGCCCAGGTAGTTGGACGGCGAGCTCGCATCCAGCAGCATGCGCAGCGCGAATTCCACCAGGTGCGCGTGGTAGTCGGTGACGCCGTCGACATCGCGCACCGCCGACTGCAGCAAGGCCTTGTTGTTCTGGTAGGCGCGGGCGAAGACGTTGAACGGAAACCGCATCCACTGCGGCGATGCGAAGCGCGCGTCGGCTTCGCCGTTCAGGCCTTCGGCCGGCGCTGCCGGCGCACCCGACAGCGCGCGCAGCGTGAAGGCCCAGGTGTCGTGCGCACGCTGCATCGCCTCGCGCTGCAGCTCACCCTGGCGCGCCGGCGCCAGCGCGAGGTGCGAAGCCCAGTCGGCCCAGGCGTTGGCAAACGCGGTCGGCGAGATGCCGCCGGTCATCCGCGCCAGCTGGGCGCGGAACTCGCGGTCGAAGTGCTCGGTGCCGCTGGTGGGGTTGGTATGTCTGCGCGTCATGGTCGCCGCCTGGAGTGGATGAAGATTCGGCGGCCCGCGGCCGCAACGGCGCATTCTGCGCGCGGCCGGCGGCGCTGCCCATCCGCGCCAATACCCGTGCGGGTGCCGGCCCGGATAATTACCGCAATCCCCAACGATGCTGCCACCGGCCCGACCCGCGCGTGAACGACCCCATCCTTGTGCTGAATGCCGGCTCGTCGAGCCTGAAGTTCTCCTTGCTGGCGTCCGCCGGCTTGCAGCCGCTGCTGGCCGGCCGCGTCGAAGGCCTGCACGTGACGCCGCGCTTCGTCGTCAAGGACGCCGCGGGCAAGACGCTGGACCAATGCCGCTGGCAGCGCAGCCAGCAGATCGACCACGACGGCGCATTGGCCCACGTGCTCGACTGGCTGGACGCGAACCGCAGCCGGGTTGGCCGGCTGGCCGCGGTCGGCCACCGCGTGGTGCACGGCGGCGCCGAGTTCGGCTCGGCCGTGCGGGTGGACGCAGCCATCGTCGACAAGCTGCAGCAGTTCGTGCCGCTGGCGCCGCTGCACCAGCCGCACAACCTGAGCCCGATGCGCCGGCTGCTCGCGCAGCGCCCCGGTCTGCCGCAGGTGGCGTGCTTCGACACCGCGATGCACCGCAGCAACCCGGGCGTGGCGCAGATGTTCGCGCTGCCGATGGCGCTGCACGACGCCGGCTTGCGCCGCTACGGCTTTCACGGCCTGTCCTACGAATACATCGCCTCGGTGCTGCCCGAGCTCGACCCGGCCGCGGCCGCCGGCCGCTGCGTGGTGCTGCACCTGGGCAACGGCGCCAGCATGTGCGCGCTGCAAGGTGGGCGCAGCATCGCCACCACGATGGGCTTCACCGCGGTCGACGGCCTGCCGATGGCCACGCGCTGCGGCGCGGTCGACCCCGGCGTGATGCTGTACCTGATCGACGAGCTCGGCATGGACAGCCGCGCGATCGAAAAGCTGATCTACCACGAGTCGGGCCTGCTCGGCGTGTCCGGCGTGTCCAGCGACATGCGCGAGCTGCTCGACAGCGATGCGCCGCGCGCGCGGCTGGCGGTGGAACTGTTCGTCTACCGCGCCGCGCGCGAGCTGGGCTCGCTGGCGGCCGCACTCGGCGGGCTCGACGCCATCGTCTTCACCGCCGGCATCGGCGAGCATGCGGCGCCGGTGCGCGCGATGATCTGCCGCGCCGCCGCCTGGCTGGGGGTCGAGCTGGACGACGCCGCCAACGCGGCGCACCGGCCGCGCATCAGCACCGCCGCCAGCCGCACCCGCGCCTGGGTGATCGCCACCAACGAGGAACTGGTGATCGCGCGCCACACGCGCGACCTGCTCGCCGCCCTGTGACCAGGCGACCCGCCCCATTCCCACCGCGCCGCTGACGGGCCGGGGGCGGCGCAGGCTGTGCTGAAATCGGCCGCCACCCCACGTGCAAGGGCGCCGACTTGAGCCAGACGCTGATTGGCCACTACCTGAGCGAGCTGGCGCGGCTGCGCCAGGCCAGCGGCAGCCGGCGCGAAAGCGTGCTGCGCGAGGCCTTCAAGGACCTGCTCAAGGCCTGGGGCCGCCAGCACGACCTGATCTTCGTGCCCGAATACGAGCTCGACACCGCCACCAAGGAGCGCCGCTACGTCGACGGTGCGCTGCTGCACGAGCTGCGCGTGCCCTTCGGCTACTGGGAAGCCAAGGACGAGGCCGACGACCTCGACGCCGAGATCGCGCTGAAGTTCAAGCGCGGCTACCCGCAGGACAACATCGTCTTCGAGGACAGCACGCAGGCCGTGCTGATCCAGCACCGCGAAGAAGTCATGCGCTGCAGCGTCGACGACGTGGCGCAGCTGGAAAAGCTGCTGAAGCTGTTCTTCGCCTACGAGCGGCCCGAGATCGCCGGCTTCCGCAAGGCGGTGGCGCAGTTCAAGACCGACCTGCCGGCGGTGCTGGCCGCACTGCGCCAGATGATCGAGCAGCAGTACGCCGGCAACACCGCCTTCCGCGGCGCGGCGGCAGCCTTCCTGCAGCACGTGCAGCAGGCGATCAACCCGACGCTCGCCGACGCCGACGTGCGCGAGATGCTGATCCAGCACGTGCTCACCGAGGAGATCTTCGCCAAGGTCTTCGACGACAGCGAGTTCCACCGCAAGAACAACGTCGCGCACGAGCTGTACAAGCTCGAGGAAACCTTCTTCACCGGCGGGCTGAAGAAGGCCACGCTGAAGGGGCTGGAGCCGTACTACGCGGCGATCCGCGCCGCGGCGGCGCAGATCGGCAGCCACCACGAGAAGCAGACCTTTTTGAAGGTCATCTACGAGAACTTCTACAAGGTCTACAACGCCAAGGCCGCCGACCGGCTGGGCGTGGTCTACACGCCGGGCGAGATCGTGCGCTTCATGATCGACGGCGCCGACTGGCTGTGCGAAACGCACTTCGGCAAGAGCCTGATCGAGCGCGACGTCGAGATCCTGGACCCGGCCACCGGCACCGGCACCTTCGTCTGCGAACTGCTCGAGCACTTCCGCGGCCAGCCGAAGAAGCTCGAGCGCAAGTACCGCGAGGAGCTGCACGCCAACGAGGTGGCGATCCTGCCGTACTACGTGGCCAACCTGAACATCGAGGCCACCTACGCCGCGATCACCGGCAACTACGAGGAATTCGCCAACCTGTGCTTCGTCGACACCCTGGACAACGTGGGGCTGCACACCCTGGCGCACGGCAGCACGGCCGAGCTGTTCGGCAGCGTCAGCGACGAGAACGTGGCGCGCATCAAGCGGCAGAACAGCCGACGCATCAGCGTGATCATCGGCAACCCGCCGTACAACGCCAACCAGGCGAACGAGAACGACAACAACAAGAACCGCGAGTACCCGGCCATCGACAAGCGCATCAAGCAGACCTACATCGCCGAGAGCACGGCGCAGAAGACCAAGCTGTACGACATGTACGCGCGCTTCTTCCGCTGGGCCAGCGACCGGCTGGATGCGAATGGCGTGCTCGCCTTCGTCACCAACCGCAGCTGGCTGGACAGCCGCACCTTCGACGGCTTCCGCAAGACGGTTGCCGGCGAGTTCGCCGAGGTGCGCGTGCTCGACCTGGGCGGCGACGTGCGCGCCAACCCGAAGCTCAGCGGCACCAGGCACAACGTGTTCGGCATCCAGACCGGCGTGGCCATCGGCTTCTTCGTCAAGAAGGCCGGCCAGCGCGACCGCGCTCGCATCTTCTACGCGCGGCGGCCGGAGCTGGAAACGGCCGAGGAGAAGCTGGCGGTTTTGTCGCAGGCGCGGCTGGCGACGCTGGCTTGCGAGGAGGTGCGGCCGGATGCGAAGTCGAACTGGTTGAACCTGACGCACAACGACTTCGAATCGCTGATGCCAATCGCCAGCAAAGCAGTGAAGGCAGCAACAAGAGAGCGTGACGAACGAGCGATCTTCAAGCTGTTCTCGCTCGGCATTTCGACCAATCGCGACGAGTGGCTGTACGACGACGATTCGAGCTCTCTGATCGCCAAGGTCAAGTTCTTCGCCCAGAGGTATGCCGCGCAGAAAGGCGGACAGGAGTTCGGCGGCGAGATCAAGTGGTCGCGCAACCTGAAGCGACGGTACGGGCAGGGTCTGCGGGAGGAGTTTGCCCCTGAGCGCGTGGTTCGAGCCAGCTACAGGCCGTACTACTCGCCGTACCTCTACGACTCGGAATTGTTCGTCGACGAGGGTGGCGCCAAGAACGACATCTTTCCGCTGGGCGCTGAGAACCAGGCAATCTGCTTCAGCGACGTCGGCTCTCGCACGAACTACGTGGCACTCGCGGTCGCGGGCATCGCGGACCTGCACTTTGGCGCGTCGATCGATGCATACCAACAGGTCGCGCTCTACCGATACTCAAACGGGAAGCGCCACGACAACATCACCGACTGGGCGTTGAAGCAGTTCACGTCCCACTACAAGGCCGGCCCCGGCAAACGGCTGCCCGAGCCGACGAAAGAGGGCATCTTCCACTACGTCTACGCGGTGCTGCACGACCCGCTGTACCGCGACAAGTACGCGCAGAACCTGAAGCGCGAGTTCCCGCGCGTGCCGCTGGTCGGCGCCACCCGCGCCGACTTCTGGCGCTGGGCCGACTGGGGCCGCGAGCTGATGGACCTGCATATCGGCTACGAGACTGTCGAGCCCTGGCCGCTGCAGCGCACCGACACGCCGGACGAGAAGGCGCGCGCTGCCGGGCAGGCGCCCAAGTGCATCCTGAAGTCCGAACCCGAGGCCGGCCGCATCGTCGTCGACAGCGAGACCACGCTGTCGGGCATTCCGAGCGAAGCCTGGGGCTACCGCCTGGGCAACCGCAGCGCGATCGACTGGGTGCTGGACCAGCACAAGGAACGCAAGCCGAAGGACCCGACGATCCGCGCCCGGTTCGACACCTACCGCTTTGCCGACCACAAGGAGCGCGTCATCGACCTGCTGGCGCGCGTGGTGCGCGTCAGCGTGCAGACGCTGCGCATCGTCGACGCGCTGAAGGCCGGGCCGCGCTGACGATCGCGGTCGCACGCATGCAAAAGTCGGCGGCGGCCATCGGCGCTTTGCCGTCACTCATCGCCGTCGGTTAAGCCGGCGTTCGAGCGTTCAGCGTGGCGGGCGCTGCGGGCCCGCGTTCTGCGGCCCACGCTCGCGGGCCAGCAGCTTGGTGCGCCGGTGTTGCCTCGTCAGCACCGGCCAAGCAGGCACGGGTTCAGCGTGCCGCGAATGGGGCCTGCGCCCGCAGACCCGCAGCACCCGCCCTGCCACCATCGCGTTGTTCGTGCAGGCGAACCGCCAACGTCCGTTGTAGTGCGATGGGGGTGCCTGCGGGCGCAGGCCCCATTCGCGGCACGCTGGCTGCTGGCGCGCTTGGCCGGTGGCGGCGAGGCAATGGCGGCGCACCACAGGCGCCACGCCCGCGAGCGTGGGCCGCAGAACGCGGGTGCCACCAGCGCGCTACCGCAGCCGACTCGGCATGACGGCCGTAACGAGTTCGCGAAGGACAGCTATGCGCCGCAACACGCCGAACCGCCTTCACTGCGAGCGCAGCGCGTCGACGGGATCCAGCCGCGCCGCGCGCCGCGCCGGCAGCACGCCGGCCAGCAGGCCGATTACGGCGCTGCTGAGCACGGCCAGCAGCACGTAGCGCAGCGGCGTGCTCACCGGCAGCGCCGGCACGAACAGGCGGATCAGCATCGCCAGGCCGAAGCCGACGGCCACGCCGAGCAGGCTGCCCAGCAGCGCCAGCACCACCGCCTCGCCCAGGAACAGCCGCAGCACCGTGCCGCGCCGGCTGCCCAGCGCCAGCAGCAACCCGATCTCGTGGGTGCGCTCGGCCACCGCGATGGTCATGATGGTGACGATGCCCACCGCACCCACCAGCAGCGAGATGCTGCCCAGCGCCGCCACCGCCATGGTCAGCACGCCGAGGATGTTGGACAGCGTGCTCAGCATCTCCTGCTGCGTGACGACGGTGAAGTCGGCGCGGCCGTGGCGCGCGGCCAGCACCGCCTCGGCCGCCTTGGCCACCGCCTTGGCCGATGCGCCTTCGGCATAGGACAGGTGGATCTCGGTCAGGCCCTCGCGGTTGAACAGTTCCAGCGCGCGCGCCGCCGGGATGAACGCGGTGTCGTCCAGGTCGATGCCGAGGAACTGGCCCTTCGGCGCCAGCACGCCGATGACGCGCAAGCTCTGCCCGCCGATGCGCAGCCGTTCGCCCAGCGCGTTGCCGCTGCCGAACAGCTCGTGCTTGAGCTTGGCGCCGAGCACCGCGAAGCCGCGCGCCTCCTGCGCGCCCTCGCCGGGCAGGAACTGGCCGACCGCGACGCGCATGTTGAACACCGGCAGCGCCGCCGACGACACGCCGTAGATCGTGGTGCGGCGCACGCGGCCGCGCGCCTGCGCCTCGGCGTTGCCCCAGGCCGTGGGCACGACGCCGACCACGCCGTGGACGTGCTGCAGCGCCTGCGCGTCGTCCAGCGTCAGCGGCCGCACCGAAGTCGGCAGCCCGCTGGGCGCGCCGCCGCGCGCCGAGCTGCGCCCGGGCGAGATGCCGATCACGTTGCTGCCGAACTGCGAGAACTCGGCCAGCACGAAGCGGTGCACGCCTTCGCCGATCGAGGTCAGCAGGATCACCGCGGCGATGCCCACCGCGATGCCGGCCAGCGTCAGCGCGCTGCGCGTGCGCTGCGCGGCGATGGCGCCCCAGGCGTAGCGGGCGGCGTCGGCGGCGATCATCGCGCGGTCATCGCGGGTCTATCGCGGGTTTATCGCGGGTTTATCGCGGGTTTGTCGCGGGTTTGTCGCGGGTTTGTCGCGGGTTTGTCGCGGGTTCATCGTTTCGCCAGCGCGGCCACCGGGTGCAGCCGCGCCGCGCTGCGCGCCGGCAGCACGCCGAACAGCAACCCGGTGAGCAGCGCGGTGCCCAGGCCGGCCCACACCGCCCAGTCGGGCGGGTAGGCCGGGAACACCGGGTACAGCGCGCGGATCAGCGCCGCGCCCAGCAGGCCCAGCGCCCAGCCGAGCAGTGCGCCGGCCGCCGACAGCAGCGCCGCTTCGGCCAGGAAGACGCCGAGGATGGTGCGCCGCGTGCCGCCCAGCGCCTTGAGCAGGCCGATCTCGCTGCGCCGCTGCGACACCGACACCAGCATCACGTTCATCACCAGGATGCCGGCCACGGCCAGGCTGATGGCGGCGATGCCGGCCACGCCCAGCGTCAGCGTGTTCAGCAGCTTGTCGAAGGTGGCGAGCATCGCGTCCTGCGTGATCACGGTGACGTCGCGCTCGCCGTCGTGGCGCGCGCGCAGGATCTCGCCCACCTGGCGCTTGGCCGGCTCGATGGCGTCGCGGCTGCGCGCCTCGACCAGGATGCGGAACAGCGTGTGGGTGTTGAACATCGCCAGCGCGGTGGCCACCGGCACGATGGCCAGCTCGTCGGTGTTCATGCCCAGCCCGCTGCCGCTGGCGGCGAGCACGCCGATGACGCGCAGGCGCCGGTCGCCGACGCGCACGAACTGGCCCAGCGCCGGCGCGTTGGGGAACAGCTGCTCGCGCAGCGTGGCGCCGATCACCAGCAGCGGCGCGCCGCGGTTCCAGTCCTCGTGCGGCAGGAAGCGGCCCTGCGCCAGGGTGAACTGCCGCACCTCGGCGAACTCGGCGGTGGCGCCCAGCACCAGGCCCTCGCGCAGCCGCCCGCCCACCGACAGCTCGGAGGTGCCGGCGGTCATCGGCGCGACGCGCGCCACCGCCGGCGCGCGCAGCAGCGCCTGCGCGTCGTCGATCGTCAGGTCGCGCGGCGTGCTGCTGACGAAGCTGCCCGGGTTGATGCCGCCGGTCTCGGTGCGCCCGGGCAACACGATGACGAGGTTGCTGCCGATGGCGCTGAACTCGCGCACCACGTAGCGGCGCGCGCCGTCGCCCAGTGCGGTCAGCGTCACCACCGCGGCCACGCCGATGGCCATGGCCAGCATCAGCAGCGCGGTGCGCACGCGGTTGCCGCGCGCCGCGCCGAGCGCGAAGCCGAGCAGGTCAGCCGTGCGCATGCGTGCCCGCCGCGGCCTGGCGGGGCTCGTCGTGAGGCTCGCCCTGGCGCTCGCCCTGGCGCTCGTCCTGGCGCTCGTCCTGGCGCTCGTCCTTGCGAATCGCGCCGTCCTCCATGCGCAGGCAGCGCCGTGCGCGCGCGCCCAACGCGGCGTCGTGCGTGACCACCAGCAGCGTCACGCCGCCTTGGTTCAGCTGCTCGAGCAGCCGCACCACCTCGTGCCCGGTGGCGCGGTCGAGGTTGCCGGTGGGCTCGTCGGCCAGCAGCAGCGCCGGTTGCATCACCGTGGCGCGCGCGATCGCCACGCGCTGGCGCTGGCCGCCGGACAGCTCGTCGGGCCGGTGCGCGGCGCGGTCGGCCAGGCCGAAGCCGGCCAGCGCCTCGCGCACCCGCGCGTCGCGCTCGCGCGGCGGCAAAGCGGCCAGCACCATCGGCAGCGCGATGTTCTCGGCCGCCGTCAGCCGCGACACCAGGTGAAAGCTCTGGAACACGAAGCCGATGCGCCGGCTGCGCACGCGCGCCTGTTCGTCGGCCGACAGCGTGGTGACGTCGCGGCCTTCGAGCACATAACGCCCGGAGTCGGGGCGGTCGAGCAGCCCCAGCACGTTCAGCAGCGTGGACTTGCCCGAGCCCGACGGCCCCATCACCGAGATGTATTCCCCGGCGTCGATGCGCAGGTCTACGCCGGCCAGCGCGTGCACCACGCTGTCGCCGAGGCGGAACACGCGCTCGATGCCGCTGAGTTCGATCTGCGCGCTCATCGCGCTACTTTGGCGGTGCGCCGTCTTCGACCGCCGCGGCCCCGGCCACGACGCCGGCGCGGTCCAGCGACGTGACCACGCGTTCGCCGCCGGCCAGGCCCTGCACGATCTCGGTCAGCTCCCAGTTGGCCAGGCCGGTGCGCACCGCGCGCTCGACCAGCCGGCCGCCTTCCAGCAGCAGCACGCGGCTGCCGGGCAGCAGCGCCGAGCTGGGCACGCGCAGCACGTCGTCGTGCACGGCCAGGATCACTTCGACGTCGGCGCTGTAGCCGACCAGCAGCCGGCCGGCGGACTTCGGGTCGTCGAAATCCACCTCGATCGCCACGGTGCGCGCCTGTTTTTCCACCGCGCTGACATAGGGCGCGATGCGCCGCACCCTGCCGGCGAAGGTCCGGCCCGGCAGCGCATCGAGCGTGATGCGCGCCGCCTGGCCGACGGCGATCTTCGGCGCATCGACCTCGTCCATCGGCGCGGCCACGTACAGGCAGGACTCGTCGATCAGGTCGATCGCCGGCGGCATGGCCACGCCCGGCGGCGACGGCGTGGAATATTCGCCGACCTCGCCGACGATCTTGGCCACCGTGCCGTCGAAGGGCGCGACCAGCACGCTGCGCTGGCGCGCGGTGCCGACCAGCCGCACGCGCGCCTGCGCCTGGGCCACGTCGGAGCGCGCGGTGGCGCAGGCCGCCCGGCGCGCGTCGGCCTGCGTGCGCAGGTTGTCCAGTGCACCTTCGGAAATGAAGCCCTGCTGCTGCAGCTGCTCCTGACGCTTGAATTCGCGCTGCGCCAGTTCGGCCAGCGTGCAGGCTTCGGCGACACGCTTGCGCGAGGTGTCCAGCTGTGCCTGCGCCAGCGCCTGCTCGGCCTGCTGGTCGTCGTTCCACAGCCGCATCAGCAGCTGGCCCTTCTTGACGTGATCGCCTTCCTTCACCGCCAGCAACTCGATGCGCCCGCCGGCGATGGTCGACAGCCGCGTGCGCTGGCAGGCCTCGACCGTGCCGGCGCGGGTGTTGGCCACACTGGCCTCGACACGGCCGCGTTGCACGGCGGCGGTGTGCACCGCCACCGCGTCGCTGCGCCGCAGCCACCACAGCAGCGCGCCGCCGATGGCCAGCAGCAGCAGCGCGATCAGCGTGCGCCGCAGCCACTGGCGCATGTAGGCTCCTGGCATGCAGGCCCTCGCAACGGACGCTCGCATCAGACGCGAAGCCGCCAGCTTAGCCGACGCGCCCGCGCCCGCCCTTGACGCGGCGCACGGCGCCAGGGCCGCGCGCGCCGCTGCCACCGGGTGCAGGCGCGTTCAGGCCATGCGCTGGTAATACAGGTTCTGCGGGTGCCGCGCCTCGGCGAAGAACAGCCAGCGTTCGGCCAGCAGCCCCAGGTACTGCAGCGCGAAGGCGGGCAGCGCCCACGCGGGCGCAGCCATGGCCAGCGCCGCCGCCAGCAGCACCAACGGCAGCGCGAAGCCGCCGCCCAGCGCGAGCCAGCGCAGGCCGCGCAGCGCGGCTTCGCTGCGGCCGTGGAAGAACTCCTTGGTATTGAACGAGCCGCCCATGAAGCCCTGCGAGCGCTGTTCGATGCGCGGGTGCTTGATGCCCAGCGCCGTCTGCAAGGTGGACTTCGGCGCGAGCCGCGCGTTGCGCCGCCAGGCCGCGGCGCGGCCGATCAAGCCGGCCACGGTGAAAGCGACGGCGCCGATCGCGAAGAAGCGCGCCTGCGGCGGCGCCAGCCAGCCGGCCAGCGCGGCGGCCAGCGTGAAGCCGTTGGCACAGCCCAGCAGCGTGAAGTTCAGCGGCGTCAAGGCGGTGGCCCACTCGCGCAGGAAGCGGATGCACGCGTAGATCATGCCGGTGCACAGGAACAGCGCAATCGCGGCCAGCGCCGCCAGCGCGCCGACGGCGAAGCTCTCGTCGCGCGCCAGCGCGTGCGCGCCGGCATAAGCCAGCGCCAGCACGATGAAGCCGGGCAGCACGATGACCTCGCGCGACAGCCACGAAGTGCGCCACTGCGCCGCGGCGCGCCAGGCTCGTTCGGGGCGGCCGAGGTGCAGGAACGACGCCGCCAGCCCGCCCGCGGCCAGCGCCGCGGCCACCAGGCCGCCGCCGATGTAGAACGCCGCGTCGGGCAGCGTGCCCAGCCAGTGGCGGTGGCTGGCCCACTCGGCGGCGAACATCGCCAGCACCAGCCCCTGCGCGGCGCCGGCCAGCGTGGTGAAGAAGATCACGGACAACGCGGGATGCATGGCGCGCTACCAGGAGGTTACGTCGTCGAGCGAGGGCTCGCCCGGCGCGGGTTTGGGCAACTGGCCGTCCTTCTTCAGCGGGTTGTCGGCGCGCACCAGCTGGTCGGGCTGCGCGCTGACTTCGGTGCGCCGGCGCGGCAGGTAGTGGTTGGCCGGGTTGGTGGCCCACTCGGGCATCAGCTGGTAGCCGCCGCGTTCGCGGATCGCGCGCGAGACCTCGCTGTCGGCGTCGTGCACGTCGCCGAACAAGCGTGCGCTGGTCGGGCAGGCGAGCACGCAGGCCGGCTTGCGGTCGCGCTCGGCCAGCGTCTGGTCGTTGATGCGGTCGACGCACAGCGTGCACTTGGTCATCACCTGCTGCTGCTCGTCCAATTCGCGCACGCCGTAGGGGCAGGCCCACGAGCAGTACTTGCAGCCGATGCACTTGTCGTAGTCGACCAGCACGATGCCGTCCTGCGGGCGTTTGTACGACGCGCCGGTGGGGCACACCGGCACGCACGGCGGGTCTTCGCAGTGCAGGCAGCTCTTCGGGAAGTGCACCGTCTGCGTGTTCGGGAATTCGCCGACCTCGAAGGTCTGCACGCGGTTGAAGAAGGTGCCGTTCGGGTCGGCGTCGTAGGGGTTGAAGTCGGCCAGGCTGCCGGCCGCACCCGAGGTGTTCCACTCTTTGCAGCTGGTGACGCAGGCATGGCAGCCGACGCACACGTTCAGGTCGATGACCAGGGCGAGTTGTGTCATGGCGAGTTCTGGAGGGTCTCGTGCGGTGTCGGCGTCATCCGCGCGGCTTGGATTCGACGCGCCCGGCGACGAAGGCCTGCCACAGCCGGCGCGCGCCGCCGGCCACGCCGGGCGGCGAGGGCATGGCTTCGAACTGCGGCCAGGTCTCCTTGGGTTCGTCGGCGCCGGCCGGATGGATGCGCACGCGCACGTCGTACCAGCCGGCCTGGCCGGTGACCGGGTCGGAGTTGGACACCACGCCGTTGCCGTGCGGCAGCTCTTCCGAGATCAGGTGGTTGAGCAGGAAGCCGCGCCGCGCCTCGTTGGCGTCGGCCGACAACTGCCAGGCCCCCTGCGCCTTGCCGATCGCGTTCCAGGTCCACACCGTCGCCGGCTCCACCGCTTCGGACCAGCGGCACATGCAGCGCACCTTGCCCCATTGCGATTCGACCCACATCCAGCCGCCGTCTTCGATGCCGGCGGCGCGTGCGGTCTTCGGGTTGACGAACAGGTAGTTGTGCGTGTGGATCTGGCGCAGCCAGGCGTTCTGCGAGTCCCACGAGTGATACATCGCCATCGGCCGCTGCGTCACCGCGGCCAGCGGGTACTTCTGCAGGTCGCTGGCCTGCACCTCGAGCGGCAGCGCGAAGAACGGCAGCGGGTCGAACCAGCGCTCGATGCGCTCGCGCAGATGCGCCGGCGGCTGGCGCCCAGGGCGTTTGCCCTGCGCCGCCAGGCGGAAGCTTTGCAGCTCTTCGCTCCACAGCTGGATCAGCACCGGCTCGCCGAAGCGGCGCAGCCGCGTGCGCATCGCCCATTCCATGTAGCCCTTGTTCCAGTTGCGCATGTACTGGTAGGACTTGGGCAGCGTGTAGTGGAACACGCAGTTGTTCTTCGCGTACATCTCCCACTGCCGCGGGTTGGGCTCGCCCTTCATGAACTTCGCTCCGTCGGCGCCGCGCCAGCCGGCCAGGAAGCCGATGCCCGAGCCCGGCTCGGTCTCGTAGCGGGTGATGAAGTCGGGGTAGTCGCGGAACTTGCGGCTGCCGTCGCTCAGCGTGAAGGCAGGCAGCTTCAGCCGGCTGCCCAGTTCGATCAACACCTCCTGGAAGGGTTTGCACTCGCCGGTCACCGGCAGCACCGGCACGCGCACCGCGTCCACCGGGCCGTCGAACTCGCTGATCGGGCGGTCGAGCATCGACATCACGTCGTGCCGCTCGAGGTAGGTGGTATCGGGCAGCACCAGGTCGGCGAAGGCGGTCATCTCCGACTGGAAGGCGTCGCTGACGACGATGAACGGGATCTTGTATTCGCCGTTGTCGTCTTTGTCGTTCAGCATGCGGCGCACCTCGGACGTGTTCATCGTCGAGTTCCACGCCATGTTGGCCATGAAGATCAGCAGCGTGTCGATGCGGTACGGGTCGCCGCGCCAGGCGTTGGTGATGGCGTTGTGCATCAGCCCGTGCACCGACAGCGGGTGCTCCCAGCTGAAGCCCTTGTCCAGCCGCACCGGTTGGCCGTCGTCGTCGACGAACAGGTCGTCGGGCGTGGCCGGCCAGCCCAGCGGCATGGTGGGCAGCGGCGTGTTGGGCTTGATCTGGCTCGGGTGCTTGGGCGGCTTGGCACTGGGCGGAATGGCGCGCGGGAACGGCGCCTTGTGGCGGAAGCCGCCGGGGCGGTCGATGGTGCCGAGCAGGCTCATCAGGATCGCCAGCGCGCGGATCGTCTGGAAGCCGTTGCTGTGCGCCGCCAGCCCGCGCATCGCGTGGAAGGCCACCGGGTTGCCGGTGACGGTATCGTGCTCCTTGCCCCACGAGTCGGTCCAGGCGATCGGCAGTTCGATCCTCTGGTCGCGCGCGGTCATGCCCATCTCGTGCGCCAGGCGGCGGATGGTCTCGGCCGGCACGCCGGTGATGCCCTCGGCCCATTCGGGCGTGCACGCCCGCACGCGCTCGGCCAGCAGCTCGAACGCGGGTTTGACCTTGCGCCCATCGCCCAGCGTGAAGCTGCCCAGCAGGTACGGGTCGGCGCCTTCGGTGTGCGTGGCCACGGCCGTGTTGGTCAGGCGGTCCCACCACAGCTTGTTCTGCGGGTACATCGCATTGACTTCGGGCGCGCCCGCGTCCTTGACGTGCAAGCCGAAGCTGTCGCTGGCTTCGTCGGCGTCGATCAGCTGCCCGGCGTTGGAATAGCGCACCAGGAAGTCGCGGTCGTACAGGCCGCTGCGGATCAGCTCGTGGATGAAGGCCAAAAGCAGCGCGCCGTCGGTGCCGGGGCGGATCGGCACCCATTCGTCGGCAATGGCCGAGTAGCCGGTGCGCACCGGGTTGATCGACACGAAGCGCCCGCCCGCGCGCTTGAATTTGGAGATCGCGATCTTCAGCGGGTTGCTGTGGTGGTCTTCGGCGGTGCCGATCATCACGAACAGCTTGGCGCGGTCCAGGTCGGGGCCGCCGAACTCCCAGAACGAGCCGCCGATGGTGTAGATCATGCCGGCGGCCATGTTCACCGAGCAAAAGCCGCCGTGCGCGGCGTAGTTGGGCGTGCCGAACTGGCGCGCGAACAGGCCGGTGAGCGCCTGCATCTGGTCGCGCCCGGTGAACAGGGCGAACTTCTTCGGGTCGGTGGCGCGCAGGTTGCCCAGCCGCTCCTCGAGCATCGTGAAAGCCTCTTCCCACGAGATCGGCTCGTACTGCGCCGCGCCGCGTTCGGTGCCGGCCTTGCGCTTGAGCGGGCGCGTCAGCCGCGCCGGCGAGTACTGCTTCATGATGCCCGACGAGCCCTTCGCGCAGATCACGCCCTGGTTCAGCGGGTGGTCGGGGTTGCCGTCGATGTAGCGCAGCTTGCCGTCCTGCAGGTGCACGCGGATGCCGCAGCGGCACGCGCACATGTAGCAGGTGGTGTGCTTGATCTCGCGCGAGCTGGCCGGCGCGGTGGCGGTGGAATCGTGGATCGGTTGGCTCATGCGGCCTCCGCGACGGGCGGCGCGCCGGCCGCCCACAGCACCGCCAGCGCCACCGAGGCCACGCGCGCGGTCAACGAGTCGGCGCGGGACGTCAGCACGATCGGCACGCGCGCGCCCAGCACCAGGCCGGCGCAATCGCCGCCGCCGACGTAGTTGAAACTCTTGTAGAGCATGTTGGCTGCATTCAACTCGGGCAAGACCAGCAGGTCGGCGTCGCCGGCGACCCGGGATTCGATCTTCTTGGTGCGCGCGGCCTCGGCCGAGAAGGCATTGTCGAAGCCGAAGGGGCCTTCGACGATCGCGCCCGGCCAGGCGCCGTGGCATGCCTTGTCGACCAGCGCTTGCGCATCGAGCGTGGCGGGAATGGCCGGGTTGACGGTCTCCACCGCGGCGACGATGCCGACCTTGGGTTGCGCGATGCCCAGGCGCTTCAGCAGGTCGACCGCGTTGCCGACGATGTCGCACTTGGTGGCCAGGTTGGGGCTGATGTTGACCACGCAGTCGGCCAGCGCCAGCAGCTTGTGGTAACGCGGCAGGTCGAACAGGAACACGTGGCTGATGCGGCGCAGCCCGCGCAGCCCGACGTGCCTGTCGACCACCGCCGACATCAGCTCGTCGGTGTGCAGCGAGCCCTTCATCAACGCGCCGAGTCGGCCGTCGCGCGCCAGAGCCACCGCCTGCCGCGCGGCTTCGCTGGGTGCATCGCCGCTGGCCACGACATCGAAGCTTCCCACATCGCAGCCGGCTGCTGCGGCCGCCGCCGCGATCGCTGCCTTCGGGCCGATCAGCACCGGCCGTGCGATGCCGGCCGCCGCGATCGCCGCGGCCGCCTGCAGCGCCGGCGCGTCGCAGGGGTAGACGATGCCCAGCGCCGGCGCGCCGTGCGCGGCCGCCTGCTCGCGCGCGCGCGCCACCAGCGCCGCCAGCCGCGGATGCGCGGCGCCGGGCTCGCTCACCGCTGCCGCGGCCGGCCCGCGGCCGGCCTCGTCGTGCGCAACCACGGCGCGCGGCTCAGACGTAGTCCTTGTACTTGTCGAGGAAGCGCTTGGGCTTGCTCAACGCGTCGCGGCGGAACGGGTCGCCGAGTTCGCGCGTGCACATGATCTCGACGATGCAGGTCTTGCCCTGGTTCATCTGCATGTCGATGGCGCGCTTCAACGCCGGGCCCACGTCCTCGAGCTTGTCGACCACGATGCCTTCGGCGCCCATCGCCTTGGCGATGCCGGCGAAGCTCTGGTTGTCGAGCTCGCCGGCGACGAAGCGCCGGCCGTAGAAGTCGACCTGGTTCTTCTTCTCCGCGCCCCACTGGCGGTTGTGGAACACCACGGCCGTGACCGGGATGCTGTGGCGCACGCAGGTCATGGTTTCCATCAGGCTCATGCCCCAGGCACCGTCGCCGGCATACGAGACCGCCGGGCGGTGCGGTGCCGCGACCTTGGCGCCGATGATGGTCGGGAAGGCGTAGCCGCAGTTGCCGAAGCTCATCGCGGCGAAGAAGCTGCGCGGCTTGTCGAAGCGCAGGTAGCTGTTGGCGACCGAGTTGATGTTGCCGATGTCGGTGGACACCATCACATCGGGCGGCATCGCCTTTTCCAGCTCGCGCAGCACCTGGCGCGGGTGCAGGTACGTGCCGCCGGAGAAGGGTTTTTCCTTTGCGTTCTCCTCGATCATGTCCAGGCTGTACGGGTCGCGCTCGTGCGTCCACTCGTTCAGCTCTTTTTCCCACGCCGCCTTCTCGTCGGCGATCTTCTTCGCACGCTCGGCCTTGGTGGCGTCGCAGGCCAATGTGCGGCCTTGCAACCGCTGCGTCAGCGCCACGGCGGCGGCCTTGGCGTCGCCGCAGATGCCCACCGAGACCTTCTTCACCAGGCCGAGCATCTTGTTGTCGGCGTCGATCTGGATGATCTTGGCCTGCTTGGGCCAGTAGTCCATGCCGTGCTGCGGCAAGGTGCCGAAGGGGCCCAGGCGCGAACCCAGCGCCACCACCACGTCGGCCTGCGCCATCAGCTTCATTGCCGCCTTGCTGCCCTGGTAGCCCAGCGGGCCGCACCACAGCGGGTGGCTGGCCGGGAACGAGTCGTTGTGCAGGTAGCTGTTGACCACCGGCGCACCCAGCCGCTCGGCCAGCGCCTTGCATTGCTCGACGCCGTCGGCCATGACCACGCCGCCGCCTGAGATGATCACCGGGAACTTGGCGCTGGCCAGCAGCTCGGCCGCCTCGTTCAGGCTGGTCTCGCCGCCGGGGCCGCGGTCCAGGCGCTGCGGCCGCGGGATCTCGCAGGTGATGTCGCCGTAGAAGTAGTCGCGCGGGATGTTCAGCTGCGTGGGCCCCATCTCGCTGATCGCGCGGTCGAAGCAGCGGCCGGTGTATTCGGCCATGCGCGCCGGGTGCGTGACGTGGCCCTGGTACTTGGTGAACTCCTGGAACATCGGCAGCTGGTTGCATTCCTGGAAGCCGCCCAGGCCCATGCCCATGGTGCCGGTCTCGGGCGTGATGATCACCACCGGCGAATGCGCCCAGAAGGCCGCGCCGATGGCGGTGACGCAGTTGCTGATGCCCGGGCCGTTCTGGCCGATGACCACGCCGTGGCGGCCCGACACGCGCGAATAGCCGTCGGCCATGTGTCCGGCGCCCTGCTCGTGCACCACCGGAATCAAGCGGATGCCGGCCGGCGCGAAGATGTCCATCGCGTCCATGAAGGCCGAGCCCATGATGCCGAACATGTCGGTCACGCCGTTGGCCACCAGCGTCTCGACGAAGGCTTCGCTGGGTGTCATGCGGGTGGGCCCGGTGGGCACGTTGCGCTCGGCTTGCGCGTTCGCGCTGGCAGCGGTTGCGGGCTGCTGGGTCATGTCTGCTCCTTTGTAATGGTCAGCGGCAATGGGATTGGGCGGCGGCGCGTGCCGGTTCGCACCTTAGGGGCCGTGCCGCTCACGGCATAGGGCCAGATAGGCGCATTCGTAGGCGCCAGCACGGCAGGATGGCGGGCCCTCATCGTTCAGCGGGCCGCGCGCATGCGGGGCTCGATCGCGGCGGGTGTCGGCGTGCGCCCGATCCACCAGGCCGACAGCGCCGAGACGACGCCGGCAAACAGCACGTACACGCAGATCAGCCACGGCTCGCCGCCGCCGGCTGCCAGCAGCGCGGTGGCGATGATCGGCGTGATGCCCGACGCGAAGATGCCCGAGAACTGGTAGACGAACGAGATGCCCGTGTAGCGCACCTTGGCGTCGAACAGGTCGCAGAACAGCGCCGCCTCGGGGCCGTAGATGCTCGCGTAGAAGATGCCGAAGGGAATGACGATCGACAGCCACACCAGCAGGACGTTGCCGCCGCTGTGGGTCATCAGCCAGAAGGCGGGGAACGACGACGCGGCGGTGATCAGCGAGCCCCAGAAGTACACGCGCGGGCGGCCGACCTTGTCCGACAGCCTGCCGAACATCGGGATGGTGACGATCATCACCACCGCGGCGGCCATCACGCCGATCAGCGCCTGCGTGCGCGCGAGCTTCAGCGTCGAAGTCAGGTAGGCGATCGAGAACACGCCGAACACGTTGAAGAACACGCCGTCGATGTAGCGCGCACCCATGCCCTTGAGCACGTTGGCCGGATAGCGCTTGAACATGTCGAGGAACGGGATCTTCGTCGCTTCGTTGTGCTCCTTGACCGCGGCGAACTCGGGCGTTTCCTTCACGTTGAGCCGGATGTACATGCCGACGAAGACCATCGCACCCGACAGCAGGAACGCGATGCGCCAGCCCCAGGCCAGGAACTGCGCGTCGGTGAGCAGCCACGACAGCAGCGCGACCACGCCCGAAGCCAGGCACAGGCCGATGGCCAGCCCCACCTGCGGCAGCGACGCGTAGAAGCCGCGCTGCTCCTTGGGTGCGTATTCGTAAGCCATCAGCACCGCGCCGCCCCATTCGCCGCCCAGGCCGATGCCCTGGCACACGCGCAGCAGCAGCAGGGCGATCGGCGCCCACAGGCCGATCTGGTCGTAGGTCGGCACCAGGCCGATCAGGAAGGTCGCGACGCCCATGATCATCAGCGTCAGGATCAGCATGCTCTTGCGCCCGACCTTGTCGCCGAAGTGGCCGAAGATCACGCCGCCCAGCGGGCGCGTGACGAAGCCGACGGCGAAGGTGGTGTAGGCGAGCAGGGTCGCGATCACCGGGTCGCCGGCGGGGAAGTACAGCTTGCTGAAGACGATGCCGGCGACCACGCCGTAGAGGAAGAAGTCGTACCACTCGATGGTCGCGCCGATCAGCGCGGACGCCACCACGCGGCGGATGGCCTTCTCTTTTTCGGTCTTCATGCTCACGGGGATCTCCGTTGAAGGGTGAAGCGCGCCGCGCGCCTCGCGGCGCTGCCGCGAGGTCGGGCCCGGGATCGTCGGGTGGAAGGGGTCCGCGGCGGGTCAGGCCCGGCGCGCGTCTTCGCGGATCATGTCGGCGGCCTTCTCGGCCATCATCACGACGGGTGCGTTGGTGTTGCCGGACACCAGCGTCGGCATCGCCGAGCAGTCGATGACGCGCAGGCCCTGCACGCCGTGCACGCGCAGCCGCGCGTCGACGACGGCCAGCGGGTCGCTGCCCATCTTGCAGGTGCCGGTCGGGTGGAAGATCGTCGCGCCGTTGTCGCGGCAGAACTCGAGCAGCGCCGCATCGTCGGCCGTGTGCGCGCCGGGCTTGACCTCGCGCTTCACGTACGGCCGCATCGCCGGCGCCGCCGCGATCGCACGCGCCGCCTTGACCCCGGCCACCGCGGTGCGGCGGTCGAGTTCGGTCGCCAGGTAGTTCGGCTGCATCTCGGGCGGCTCGAACGGGTCGGGGCAGCGGATGCGGATGTGGCCGCGCGATTCGGGCCGCAGCTGGCACACCGACATCGTGAAGCCGGAGAACGGATGCACCTTGCCGCCGGCCATGTCGGCCGACAGCGTGGCGACGTGGAACTGGATGTCGGGCGTCGTCGCCTCGCCGGGCAGCGCGCGCATGAAGCAGCCGCCCTGGTTGATGCCCACCGCCAACGGCCCGCTGCGCTCGAGCAGCCATTGCAGCCCGAGCTTGGCCTGGCCGAACCAGGAGTTGAGCTGGTCGTTGGTGGTGATCGGCCGGCTGCACTCGAAGATCAGGCGGATCTGCAGATGGTCCTGCAGGTTCTCGCCGACGCCCGGCACATCGTGCACCACCGGAATGCCGAACTTTTGCAGCAATGCGGCCGGGCCGATGCCCGACAGCTGCAGCAGCTGCGGCGACTGGATCGCGCCGGCCGCGAGCAGCACCTCGCCGCGGCAGCGCGCGGTCTTCATCTGCCCACCCTGGCGGTAGCGCACGCCGACGGCGCGCCGGTTGTCCATCACCAGCCCGGCGGCCTGCGCCTCGGTCTGCACGCGCAGGTTCGGGCGGCCGCGTGCCTGGCCCAGATAGCCCTTGGCCGTGCTCCAGCGCCAGCCCTTCCAGGTGGTGAGCTGGTAGTAGCCGGCGCCTTCCTGCTGCGCGCCGTTGAAGTCGTCGGTGCGCGGCACGCCGATCTGGCCGGCGCCGCCGATGAAGGCCTCGATCAGCTCGTTGCGCTCGCCGATGTCGGACACCGACAGCGGGCCGTCGCCGCCGTGGTAGGTGCTCGCGCCGCGCTGGTTGCGCTCGGACTTGATGAAGTACGGCAGCACGTCGTCGTAGCCCCAGCCGTGGTTGCCCTGCGCCGCCCAGCGGTCGTAGTCCTCGCGCTGGCCGCGGATGTAGATCAGGCCGTTGATCGAGCTCGACCCGCCCAGCGTCTTGCCGCGCGGCCAGTAGATGCGCCGCCCGTTCATGTTGGGGTCGGGGTCGGTGTGGAAGCACCAGTTGTACTTGGGGCTCCACATCGTCTTGCCGTAGCCGATCGGCAGGTGGATCCAGAACGAGCGGTCCGCCGGCCCCGCCTCGAGCAGCAACACGCGCGTGGCCGCGTCCTCGCTCAGCCGCGATGCCAGCACGCAGCCGGCCGATCCGGCGCCGACGACGATGTAGTCGAATTCCTCGGTCATTGGCGTGCCTTTGCAAGAAAATGGAACGGTGCGATCCGAAGAGTGAATGTTATTTTGCGTATTTTCGGAACGCAACGTTCCATTTATATCGTTTACCCTGATGTCAAATTCCTCGCCCACCGACGACGGGCCCGCATCGACCGGCTCCTCCGCCGAGCGCAGCCTGCGGCTGCTGTCGCTCGTCGCCGAGTCCGGTCGCGCCTTGGCGCTGGCCGATCTGTCGGCCGCGCTGGGTTTGCCGAAGGCCACCGCGCACCGCCTGTGCGCGCAGCTCGAGGCCGCCGGATTCCTCATGCGCGACGTCGAAGCCCGCTCTTTCAGCGTCGGCCCGGCGCTGCGCAAGCTGGCTTTCGACACCCTGACCCATGGCGTCGTGCGCGGGCTGCGGCACGAGGTGCTCGCGGCGCTGGTGGCCGAAGTGGGGGAGACCTGCAACTTCACGACGCTCGACGGCGCACGCGTGCTGTACCTCGACCGTGTCGAGGCGCAGTGGCCGCTGCGGCTGGCGCTGGACATCGGTTCGCACGTGCCGCTGCATTGCACGGCGAGCGGCAAGCTGCTGCTCGCCCACCTGCCGCAGCCGCAGCGCGATCGGTTGATCGGGCAGCTGCCGTTGCCGCCCATGACGCCGAACACGCTGACGACCATCGATGCGCTGCGCGCCGATTGCGAGCGCATCGCGCAGCAGGGCCACGCCTGCGACAACGAGGAGTTCATCGCCGGCCTGGTCGCCGCCGCCGTACCGGTGCGCGACGCCGCGGGCGGGGTGCGCGCGGCATTGGCCGTGCACGCACCGACCGCGCGCATGACGCTGCACGGCGCGGTGGCGCAGGTGCCGGCGCTGCGCGAGGCGGCCGCGCGCATGGGCAGCCTGCTGTGAACGCCCGCGCGGCCGGGGCGGCGCGCCGGCCTGGCCCTGCCATGTCGGGTATGCTGAAGCCAGCCTGGGCATCGCGCCCTGGCATCCCACGCGCGCCAGCACCACGATGCCCCAACGCCTCAGCCCCGTACTCTGGAAACAACTGCTGCAGCGCTCGGCGCAGGACAAGCTGAGCCTGCAGGCGCGCATCCGCGAGATGCTGGTCACCGCCATCCTCGATGGCCATCTGCCGGCCGGCATGCCGATCGCGTCGAGCCGCGAGCTGGCCGACGAACTGGGCGTGTCGCGCAACACGGTGGTGCTGGCTTACCAGCAGCTCGCCGACGAAGGCTATCTGCTGTCGCGCCAGCGCAGCGGGCACTTCGTCAACGATGCGATGCTCGCCGGGCGCGTCGCCGCCGCGCGGCCGCCACTGGCCGCGGTGGCCGCCGATGCCAGCCCCGACTGGCCGCGCCGCTTCTGGCTGCGGCCCAGCGCGCAGCGCAGCATCGTCAAGCCGGCCGACTGGCAGCAGTACCCGTACCCCTTCCTGTACGGCCAGTTCGACTCGACGCTGTTCCCCACCGCCGACTGGCGCGAGTGCTGCATGAAGACGCTGTCGGTGCTGGACATCCGCGAATGGGCGCCCGACCAGATCACGCGCGACGACGAATCGCTGGTGCAGCAGATCCGCACGCGCGTGCTGCCGCGGCGCGGCGTGTGGGCCGCGCCCGACGAGCTGATCGTCACCGTCGGTGCGCAGCATGCGCTGTACATGGTGGCCGACCTGCTGGTGCGCGAAGGCACGCGCGTGGCCATCGAAGACCCCGGCTACCCCGACGCGCGCAACATCTTCGCCAGCCGCACCTCGCAGATCGTGCCGCTGGCGGTCGACCGGGACGGGCTGCCGGTGGACGAGCGGCTGCGCAGCTTCGACTACGTGTACACCACGCCCAGCCACCAGTGCCCGACCGGCGTGACGCTGCCGCTGCAGCGGCGCCAGGCGCTGCTGAGCCTGGCCGAGCAGACCGACCTGGTGGTGATCGAGGACGATTTCGAAAGCGAGAACCGCTTCGCGGGCGAACCGATCCCGGCGCTGAAGAGCCTGGACCAGCACAACCGCGTGATCTACATCGGCAGTCTGTCCAAGAGCCTGGCACCGGGGCTGCGCATCGGCTACGTCGTCGCCGCACCCGAGCTGATCGCCGAGATGCGCGCCTTGCGCCGGCTGATGCTGCGCCACCCGTCGACCTTCATCCAGCGGGCGTTCGCGTTGTTCCTGTCGCTGGGCCACCACGATGCGCAGCTGCGCCGCATCGCGCTGGCGCACCGCGAGCGCGGCGCCATCGTGCAGCGCGCACTGGCACGCCATGCGCCGCAATGCGAGGTGGTGCCGGTCGAAGGCGGCGGGCTGTGCTGGGTGCGTGTGCCCGACGGCGTGCCGGTGGCCGAACTGGCCCAGCGCGCACGCGAGCGCGGCGTGCTGATCGAACCGGGCGACGTGTTCTTCTTCGCCGAGCAGCCGCCCGCGGGCTACATCCGGCTGGGCTACCAGTCGATCGCCGCACCGCAGATCGAGCCGGGCATCCGCATCCTGGGCGAAGTCATCGAATCCTTGTCGCGCACCTGCCGGCAGCAGCGCCGCAGTTAGGCCAATTCCTGTTCAGACAGAAGCGCGGATGCGGCGCAGGGTCGTGCGCCGCCAAGACGTCGAGTGCGGCCTTACAGCGCGTCGAGGACGTTGCGCCCCGCAGGGCAGACCAGCGCCAACAGGGCCATGACGTTCAACACCACGGTGGCCCAGAACACTTGGCGGAACGGCTGCTTGGTGGACTTGTGGCGCAGCAACTGCTGGGCCAGCAACGCGCCGGGCCAGCCACCAGCCAAGGCCATCAAGTGCAGCGTGCGTTCGCGTGTGCGCCAGGCACCGCTTGCTGCGGCCGACTTGTCGGCAGCGTAGGCGACGAAGGTGACAACGCTCGCCGCCACGTAGAGCCCCGCCACCCACAGCGGCGGTTTCCAAAGCACCGCGACCGCCGCGAAGACAGCCAAGAAGGCTGGAATGGCAAGAAGGGTGGCCACGCCCCATTGCGCCGGGCCCGATCTGTGCGCTTGCCTGGCAACCCGCCGCGCCCTTGCGAGCTGGACGTTCTTCGCCCGTTTGCCCTTCGGGCCCGACTCCACCTCGAAAGATACCGCTTGCTTCACCTGCGGCCGCCCCGAACCTCGCGGCCATGCGGACACATGGACGAAGATGGGCTGGCCCCCTTGTGTCGATTCGATGCAGCCGAAGCCACGGTCGTCGTTCCAGGAGCCGAGGATGCCTTCGAAGCGCATTGGCGTGCTGGGATCCTTCATGTGTGAGGCTCACACTGTTCCAAGGAACAACTCTGTCCGCCATGCCCGCCATGTCCGCCACATCCGCCACATCCGCCTGCGCTGGCGGCATCCAGGCCTTCTGGCAGCGCCAGGACTGCGTGACGCGACGTTGCGGCGGCTGCCTTCACTCCCCCACCAATCCATTGCGAATCGCATACACGGTCAGTTCGGAGTTGTTGGCCAGCTGGAGTTTTTCCAGCACCCGCGCGCGGTACACCGACACCGTCTTCGGCGACAACACCAGGTCGGTCGCGATGTCGGACAGCCGCTTGCCCGAGGCGATCAGCACCAGCGTCTGCAATTCGCGGTCGGACAGCTTCTCGTGCGGCTGGCCGGCGGCCGGGGCGTTCAGGTTCTCGACCAGCATCTGCGCGATCTCGGGCGTGACGTACTTGCGGCCCTGCGCCACCGTGCGCACCGCCTGCACCAGCAACTGCGGGTCGCCGCCCTTGTTGACGTAACCGTGCGCGCCGGCGCGCAAGGCGCGGATCGCGTACTGGTCCTCGGGGTACATGCTGACGATCAGCACCTTGACCGGCGCGCCCTCGTCCTTCAGCACGTGCAGCACGTCCAGCCCGCTGCGCCCGGGCAGGTTGATGTCCAGCACCAGCACGTCGCAGCCGGCGCCCTTGGCATCGTCGGCCTGGCTCAACGAGCGCATCAGCGCGCGCAGCTCGCCGTAGTCGCCGGCTTCGCCCACCACCTGGATGTCGGCCGCGTCGGACAAGGTGTCGCGGATGCCGCGGCGGATCAGCGCGTGGTCGTCGCAAAGAATCACTCGGATCATAGGTTTCCCCAGGCCGACGGGTCGTGCCCGGTGGCCTGCTCGTGCGTGTGCCCGGCGTGCGCCGCGGGCGGCGCCGGGGTCTCGGACGCGGTGATCGGGATCGACAGGATCAGCGTGGTGCCGCGCGCCGAACTCGACAGGTCGATCCAGCCGCCGACGGTGGCCGCGCGCTCCTGCAGGCCGCGGAGGCCGAAGCTGCGCGACTTGGCCAGGTCGCGGCGGCTCAGGCCGCGGCCGTTGTCGCTGATCTCCAGCGACAGCATGTCGGGCGCGAGCATCAGGTCCAGGCGCACGCGCGTGGCCTGCGCGTGTTTGCTGACGTTGGTCAGCGCCTCCTGCGCGCTGCGGTAGGCCACCAGCGGCACGCCGGCGGGCAGCTGCAGCTGCTCGTGGCTGGTGTGGAAGTCGCAGGCGATGCCGGTGCGCTTCTCGTGGCGGCTGGCCATCCATTGCAGCGCCGCGACCAGCCCCTGCTCGAGGATCGCCGGGCGCAGGTTGTGCATGATGCGCTGGCTGGCTTCGATGGCATGCGTCACCGTCTCCAGCGCGCTTTGCGCCCGTGCCCGGACCGGCTCGCTGGACGCATGCCGCGCGATCCACGCCAGGTCGAAGTTCAGCGCGGTCAGCGAGCCGCCGACGTCGTCGTGGATCTCGCGTGCGATCGCGCTGCGTTCCTGCTCGACGCTGGTCTGCAGGTGCTGCGCGAGTTCGGCCAGGCGCTGGCGCGAGGCCTGCAGCTCTTCGTCGGCGGCGGCGCGTGCGCGGCGCGCGTCGGCGGCCTCGATGGCGTGTTCCATTGCCGGGGCCAGGCGCGCCAGGTTGTTCTTCAGCAGGTAGTCGGACGCGCCGTTGCGCATCGCCTCGACCGCGGTGTCCTCGCCGATCTCGCCCGACACCAGGATGAAGGGCCACAGCCGCCCGCTGGCACGCAGCAGCTCCAGCGCCTGCAGGCCGGAAAAGCCGGGCAGGTTGTAGTCGGACAGGATCAGGTCCCAGTCGCCTTGCAGTTCGTGCGCGAACTCGGCGCGCGAGTCGATGCGCTTCGACTGCACGCGCAGGCCGGCGCGGCGCAGGTGGACCATCGCCAGCTCGTGATCCAGGTCGGAATCTTCCAGGTGCAGCACACGCAGCGGCCGCTGCCGGGCGTCGTCGATCATGCGTCGAGTATCGGGCCGCACGGCGCCGGGCCCGGCGCTGCGCTGCGGGTGAAGCGTGCGAACTTGGCCGAACTCACTGCGCCGCGCTGCGCAGCGTGTCGATCACCGGCCGGCGCAGCACCTCGCGCAGGCCCCACCAGCCGGCCGCCAGCGCCAGCACAGCGCCGGCGGCCGCGCCGGCCAACGGCACCCAGGGCGACGCGTTCCAGGTGAAGTCGAAGGCATAACGCGCCAGCGCCCAGCCCACCGCCATCGCCGCCAGCGACGCCAGCAGCCCGGCCAGTGCGCCCACGCCCAGCAGCTCGGTGCGCTGCACGCGCGCCAGCAGCTTGGCGCTGGCGCCCAACGCGCGCATCAGGCCGAACTCGCGTGCGCGCGCCTCGCGCGTGGCGCTGACCGCGGCAAACAGCACCACCAGTCCGGCCGCCAGCGTGAAGCCGAACAGGAATTCCACCGCGCGCACGACCTGGTCGAGCACCCGCTGCAGCTGGCCGATCGACGCGCTGATATCGACGTTGGTGATGTTGGGAAATTCCCGGCTCAAGGCGTTGTCGAAGCCGGGCTGGGCGGGCGCGCGGTAGGCGCTGATGTAGGTCACCGGCAGCCCCGGCATCTGCGCCAGCGGGAACATGACGAAGAAGTTGACGCGCATCGACGCCCAGTCGACCTTGCGCAGGCTGGTGATGCGCGCCTCGTGCAGTTGGCCGGCGATGTCGAAACGCAGGCGGTCGCCCAGCTTCAGGCCCAGCGTTTGCGCCAGGCCGTCTTCCACGCTCAGGCCGTCGGCTTCCTCGGGCGTCCAGCGCCCGGCGACGATGCGGTTGTGCGCCGGCGGCTGCGCCGCGTGGCTGAGGTTGAACTCGCGCTCGACCAGCCGGCGCGCGCGGTTCTCGCCGAAGCTGGCTTCGTTGACCGGCTTGCCGTTGATCGCCACCAGCCGGCCGCGGATCATCGGGAACCAGTCGTAGCGCTCGACGCCGGCCGCGGCCAGCGCACGCTGGAACGGCTGCACCTGATCCGGCTGCAGGTTGATGACGAAGCGGTTCGGCGCGTCGGGCGGCGTCGCGTTGCGCCAGCTGTCGATCAGGTCGGTGCGCAGCAGCACCAGCAGCACCAGCGCCAGCAGCCCCACCGCCAGCGCCGACACCTGCAGCACGGCGAAAGCCGGCCGCGCGGCGATCTGGCGTGTGGCCAGCACCAGCCAGCGCGGCGCGCTGGCGCCCAAGGTCCACCAGCGCGGTGCACCGACCTCGGGCACGGCGCGCTTCAGCAACTGCACCGCCAGCCACGACAGCAAGGCGAACAGTGCGATCGCCGCGGCAAAGCCGCCGACCGCGATCAGCCCCAGCTCGAGGTCCGACGACACCGCCAGCAGCAGCGCGACGAAGCCGGCGCCACCCGCAGCCAGCACCAGCGCCGACGAGGCCTTGAGCGTGCCGACGTCGCGGCGCATCACGCGCAGCGGCGGCACGCGCGCCAGCTGCAGCACCGGCGGCA
>CAYZGL010000004.1:0-42624 GCA_964477985.1 uncultured Rubrivivax sp.
CGATGGTGAAAGCTGCGCGAGGGGATGCCACTCGAAGTGACGGTACAAGTGACGGTAAAAGCAACGCGGTTCGAGATGTCGTACAAGCGAATCAACGGGTTACAGGCACCGTTGATGATTGAGTGGGAATGAGTTGCCTTTGCGTCGGCTGCATCGCTCGCGCAGCCGACTGCGGCGCCTCGAGCCGCGGGCGGCGGCTCCCGGTCTGAAGCGGCCCGGGGCGTTGGGGTTCGCAGCGATGGCCGTGCTCGGGCGCGATCCGCGCGCTGCCTTTGCGCTGCGTCATGGAGACTCGAAGCAGCGCCGGGCCGCCGGAACCAAGCCTTGTGCACGGGCTCATACTGGGCACTTGCCGACCTGCAACTCGGAGGGCTGACGATATGCCGCCGAAAGAGCATTCGCTGCAGCACGCGCCGGCGCGCGTGCTGGCAGTCATCGTCGCGGCCGACGGCCGCATCACGGACAACGAGCTTGGCACCCTGGAGCGCCTGCGCGCGTTCCACAGGCTGGGCATCAGCCGCGACGACTTCGTCGACCTGGCCCAGGGTTGCGTCGATGATGTCGGCCACGGTCTGCACGAACAGTCCTGGCTGCGCAGCGCGGATCTGCTGTACTTGAACGGGCTGCTCGACGCGGTCGAGGACGATGCGTTGCGGCTGCTGGTGTGCCGCCTCGGCGCCGCCGCGCTCACCGCGGATGGCTGCGTGCGCAGCGATGAGCGCATGGTCTACGAACATGCGCTGGCGCGCTGGCGGATCCGCTTCGAGCAGGTGTCCGAGGCCATCCGGCGCGATGCCTTCCATTGAGCCGCCCGCTCGCGCCGCGGCCGCAGTGCGAAGCGCGGCGAGGCATAGGGGTGGCCGGCGCGGTCGGGCGCGCAGGCTGAAAGAGCGGCAGCCTACGGGGTTCTCGGGGTCGGCGTGCCGGCTTTCGCGTCGGCGCGCCACCGCGCCGGTATGGCGCCGCGCCAACGGCGCAAGGCGCGCACGAAGGCTCCTTCATCGGCAAGGCCCGGCTCGGCGGCGATGTCGGCGATGTCGGCGATGCGCTGCGGGCCGAGCAGGGCGCGGCAGGCCAGGTCATGCCGATGGGCTTCGCGCAGCGCCTTGAACGACAGCCCTTGCTCGGCCAGCCGCCGCACCAAGTGGCGGCCGGTAAACCAGACGGGCCCGTGCGCCTTCGCGCGTGAGTTCGAAGTCGCCGCCGTCGCCGGTCACCGGCGCGACTTCGACCAGCTCGCGCAGCGCCTCGCCCAGCGTGTCGCAGGCGATCAGCTGCAACGCCGCGCTGTCGAGGTGCGGCAGCTGCAGCTCGAGCCCGATGCGCAAGCCGACGGGCGGCGCGGCATCGGTGGTGCAGCAGGCCTCCCACAGCGCATCCTGTGTCGCCAGCGGCACGCGTGCGGCTTCGCGTACCGCCGCCACCAGGGCCGCGGGCAGCGCCAGGCCATCGCGTTCGGCGCGCTCGGCGCGCTGCAGGATCGATGAGGCGAAGGCGCGCGAGACGCTTTGCATGCGCGGGCAACCCCGGTGGCAGCGGGGTGTGGGTGGCGGCGAGCCGGCATGGCAGCCGTGGCGCACGGTCGCTCCGGCGGGCCAGCGCGCAGGATGTCCCGGATTGCCGGCCCGGCGTCCCGTGCGGCCGGTGACGGCAGCGGCAAGCGCCGGCTAAGCTCGCCGCGAATCGGCCAGCCCGCGAGCATGCCACGGGCGGCGGCAACCAAGGAGACGCATACCCATGGCCAAGATCCGCGGCGGCGAATGGCTCGCCCGCATGTTGCACGCCGAGGGCGTCGAGAAGGTGTTCGGCATCATCGACGGCACCTACTTCGGCTTCTACGAGGCGCTGCACCGGCTGGGCATCGACATCGTCACGCCGCGCCACGAGACCTGCGCGGCGCACATGGCCGGCGCCTTTGCGCGGCTCACCGGCCGGCTGGGCGTGTGCATGGCCAGCAACGGCCCCGGCGTGGCCAACCTGCTGCCCGGCCTGGTGGTCGAGCAGGCCGAGGGCAACCGCGTGCTGGCGATCACCAGCGCACGCCGGCCGCAGATCATGTACCCCGACCGCGGCGGCGCCTACCAGTGCTTCGACCAGGCCGGCGTGATCGGCCGCATCGCCAAGTGGAGCGCAGCGGTGTCTTCGTACGAACGTCTGCCCGAGCTGGCGCGCAAGGCGATGCGCGAATGCTGGGACGGCCGCCCGGGCGTGGTGCATCTGGACGTGCCCGAAACGATCATGAACGGCAGCTTCGAGCCGCTGCCGCAGTGGGCACCGCAGCAGTACCGCCGCAGCGAGCCGCTGGCGCCGCGGCCAGATCAGGTGGAGCAGGCCGCGCAGCGGCTGCTGGCGGCCAACGCGCCGATGATCCATGTCGGCAGCGGCGTGGTGCACGCACTGGCCTTCGATGCGTTGGCGGCGGTGGCCGAGGCGCTGCATGCGCCGGTGACCACCAGCTGGGCGGCGCGCGGCGCACTGGCCGAGACCTCGGCGCTGGCGATCCCGATGCCGCATGTGGCGCTCAACCACCGCGTGCGCAACGACGCCGACGCGGTGCTGATCATCGGCTCGCGCGTCGGCGAGACCGACTGGTGGG
This sequence comes from uncultured Rubrivivax sp., assembly GCA_964477985.1. Taxonomy (GTDB): domain Bacteria; phylum Pseudomonadota; class Gammaproteobacteria; order Burkholderiales; family Burkholderiaceae_C; genus Rubrivivax. Next base: position 2,597 of record CAYZGL010000004.1, read on the forward strand.
GCAAGCCGCCGTACTGGCGCCGCGCCGACGAGCAGTTCACGGTGCAGGTCGATGCCGACGCCACGATGCTGGGGCTGAACAAACCCGCCGATCTGGCGATCCAGGCCGATGCGCGGGTGTTTCTCGAAGCGCTGGCCGAGAAGCTCGCAGGGCGCGCGCCGGCCAACCTCGAGCAGCGCCGCCAGCGTGTGGCCGCCTACGCCAAGGCGCGCGCCGACGAGCGCGCCGGCTGGGACAAGGCCCTGCAGGATCTGCGCGCCCCGGTGCACCCGGCGCACATCGGCGCCGCCTGCGACGAACTGTTCCCCGAGGGCACGGTGCTGGTGGCCGACGGCGGCAACGCGGCGGTGTGGGCCATGTTTCACCACCAGGCCAAGGTACCGAACCGCGTGCTGTCGACCTTCAAGTTCGGCATGCTCGGTGCCGGCATGGCGCAGGCCATCGGCGCGGCGCACGCGCGCCCGGGCGAGCCGGTGTGCTGCATCATCGGCGACGGCGCTTTCGGCTTCCACCCGCAGGAGGTCGAGACCGCGGTGCGCACCAAGGCGCGCGTGGTCTGGATCGTGCTGGCCGACAAGCAGTGGGGCATGGTGAAGATGAACCAGCAGTTCATGCTGCGACCGTTCAAGACCATGCTGTTCAAGAAGCTCGACGACGACGAAACCATCAAGGCCGACCTGCACGAGATCGCCTTCGACCAGCTGGCGCAATCGATGGGCGCGCACGGCGAGCGCGTGGCCGACCCGACGGCGCTGCGCGCGGCGATCACCCGGGCGCTGGCCAGCGGCGGCCCGGCGGTGATCCATGTCGACGTCGACCCGGTCAAGCACATGTGGGCGCCGGGGCTGATGCACTTCAAGAAGATGCACGAGGAGCCCAAGGGCTGATGGGCGCGATCGACACCATCGACGCGGTACGGCTGAACTTCAACCCGCAGTCGCTGTGGACGCTGAACGCGGTCATCGGGCTGGTGATGTTCGGCGTCGCGCTGGACTTGAAGCCACGCGACTTCAAGGCGGTGCTGCGCACCCCCTGGCCGATGCTGATCGGCCTGGGCGCGCAGTTCGTCGTGCTGCCCGCCGTGACCTGGGTGCTGGTGCAGATCATCCGCCCGGCGCCGAGCATCGCGCTGGGCATGATCCTGGTGGCCGCCTGCCCGGGCGGCAATGTGTCGAACTTCCTCACCCACTACGCGCGCGGCAACACCGCGCTGTCGGTGTCGATGACCGCCGTCTCCACCGCCGCGGCGATCGTGATGACGCCGCTGAACCTGGCGCTGTACGGCGGGCTGTATGCGCCAGCGGCGGCGATCCTGCAGGCGGTAGCGCTGGACCCGCTGGACATGCTGTTCGCGGTGGCCTTGCTGCTGGGCGTGCCGATGCTGACCGGCATGTGGATCGGGCAGCGCTTGCCGGCCTTCGTCGCGCGCGCGCACAAGCCGATCAAGACCGCTTCGCTGCTGATCTTCGGGCTGTTCGTGCTCGGCGCACTGGCGGCCAACTGGCGCTACTTCCTCGACTACGTCGGCGTGGTGGTCTTCGCCGTGTTCCTGCACAACGGCCTGGCGCTGCTCAGCGGTTACTTCGCGGCCTTCGCCGCGCGGCTGCCCGAGCGCGACCGGCGCGCGGTGGCTATCGAAGTCGGCATCCAGAATTCGGCCCTCGGCTTGATCCTGGTGTTCAACTTCTTCGGCGGCCTGGGCGGCATGGCCATCGTCACCGCGTGGTGGGGCGTGTGGCATCTGATCTCGGGGCTGACGGTGGCGACCTGGTGGTCGCGGCGCAACCCGCAGCCCGCCGCCGCATGAACGCGGTGCTGGTCACCGGCGCCGCGGGCATGCTCGGGCGCGCGCTGGTGGCGGCGCTGGCGGCGCGATGCGATGCGCTCGGGCCTGTGGTCGCCACCGATGTGCGCCCGGTGGCCGCGGCCGAGCGCCAGCCGGGCGTCGTCTACGCGGTGCACGACGTGCGCCAGCCGGGGTTGGCGGCGCTGCTGCGCGCCCAGCGCATTCACACCGTGGTGCACCTGGCGTCGATCGTTACGCCGGGGCCGCGCGACGACGCGGCGACGGCGTACGCGGTCGACGTCGAAGGCACGCGCCGCGTGCTCGACGCCTGCGTGGCCGCGGGGGTGAAGCGGCTGGTCGTCAGCTCGAGCGGCGCGGCTTACGGCTACCACGCCGACAACCCGGCGTGGCTCGCCGAGGACATGCCGCTGCGCGGCAACGAAGACTTCGCCTACGCCGCCCACAAGCGGCTGGTCGAGGAAATGCTCGCCATGTCGCGGCGCGAACAGCCCCAGCTCGAGCAGGTGGTGTTTCGCATCGGCACGATCCTCAGCGACGGACTGCACAACCAGATCACCGCCTTGTTCGAGCGCGAGCGGCCGCTGCTGATCCGCGGCAGCGCCAGCCCCTTCGTCTTCGTCTGGGACGGCGACGTGGTTGGCGCGATGCTGCGTGCCATCGATGGCGGCCCGCCGGGTGTGTACAACCTGGCCGGCGACGGCGCGCTGACGCTGCCCGAGATCGCCGCGCGGCTGGGCAAGCGCTGCCGCGTCGTGCCGGCGTGGTTGTTGACCGCGGCGCTGAGCGTGGCCAAGCCGCTCGGTTTGACGCGCCATGGGCCCGAGCAGGTCGGCTTCCTGCGCTGGCGCCCGGTGCTGGACAACACGCGGCTGAAGACCGTCTTCGGCTTCGTGCCGCGCCACAGCAGCGTGCAGGCCTTCGACCGTTGGGCGGCGAGCCGATGCGCGTCACGCTGATCACCGGGGCCGCGTCGGGCCTGGGCTGGGCGATGGCGCGGCATTGGGCCGCGGCCGGCGACGCGCTGCTGCTGGCCGACATCGACGCCGCGGCGCTGGCGGCGCGCGCCGGCGAGCTGGCCGCCGCAGGCGTCGAGCCGCATCGCATCGCCACCGTGGCCGGCGACCTGACGCACACCGAGGTGATCGCGCGCGTCGTCGCCACCGCCGCCGAGCGCTTCGGCCGCCTCGACCGGCTCGTGAACAACGCCGGCATCACCCACCGCTCGCCCGCACACCGCACCGACCCGGCGGTGTTCCGCCGCGTGATGGCGGTGAACTGGCAGGCGCCGATCGAGCTGACGCTGGCGGCGCTGCCGCTGCTGCGCGCATCGCGCGGCGCCATCGTCACCATCGGCTCGATGGCCGGCTGGATGCCGCTGCCCGGGCGTGCCGGCTATGGCGCGGCCAAGGCGGCGCTGGCGCAGTGGTTCGAGGTGCTGCGCCTCGAGGTGGAAGCCGACGGCGTGCACCTGTTGATGGTCTACCCGTCGTTCCTGGACACGCCGATCGAGCGCCACGCGCTGGGCGCCGACGGCGCGCCGGCGGCGCATGCGCGTTCCACCGTCGGCCGCGTGCGCAGCGCCGAGGCCACGGTGCTTGCGATCGAGCGCGCACTCGAGCGCCGCGCGCGCTGGCTGGCGCCCGACCCGATGGCGCGCTTCGGTGCACTGCTGTGGCGCGTGGCGCCGGCGTGGTATCTGGCCAGCGTGCGACGGCGCTTCGGCGGCGAACTGCGCTGAGGGCGGCTCGCACTTCATGCGAGACTTCGCGCTGCGATACCAGAAACGACAGCGACGATCGCGTGGACGGCCGGCTGCGGCAAGTGCACGCGAGCGGTCCGCGCCCAGCATAGTCGGGACACGCCCCATGCCAACAGCCAGGTACGGCCACCATCAGGTGCACTACGAACTGAGCGGAGACGCGGGCCGCCCGGTGATCACCTTCCTCAACGGCCTGACGCAAAACGCCACGCTGTGGACCCGCTACGCCGAGTATTTCGTGCCGCGCGGCTGGCGCGTATTGGCCTACGACATGCTGGGCCAGGGCCGCTCGTCCAAGCCGGTCATCGACATCAAGCTGTCCACGCACGCCGACCTGCTCGACAGCCTGCTGCGGCAACTGGGCATCGACAAGACCCATCTTTGCAGCATCTCGTTCGGCGGCATCGTCGGGCTGGATTTCGCCATCCGCTACGGCCAGCGGCTGCACAGCCTGACGGCGATGAGCACCTTCGCCGAGCTGACGCCGCAGCTCGAGATGCTGGGCGCGGTGATGCTGCAGGGCCTGGCCGAGGTGGGCCTGCCGTACCTGCAAAGCATGCTGTATCCGATGAACATGAGCTCGGCCTGGATCGCCGCCAACCGCGAGCGCATCCCGGCCATGAAGCGCGCCGGCTACATCGGCAACGACGGCTACGCGATGCAAAACCTGATGGAGTCGTTCACCGAGTTCGCGCCGCTGACGCCCGACCTGCACAAGATCGAGGTGCCCACGCTGATCATGAACGGCGAGTTCGATTTCTTCACGCCGCGTGAATGCCACGAAGTGATCCGGCGCGAGGTGAGCAACTCGCGGCTGCTGATCATGCCGCGTGCCTACCACGCCTTCACGCTCGAGATGCCGGCGCTCACGATGCGCCAGCTCGAGCACTTCGTCGAACTGGTCGACAGCGGCCAGTGGCACGGCGACCAAAGCGTGTGGATCGCGGCCGAGGATGCGGCCGCGCCGGCGCCTTGGCTGCGCTGCGCCGGCGACTGGATGCGTGCGGTGCAGCCGGCGGCCATCGCGCTGGTGCCTGCTGCTGCCGCACCCGCTGCCGCCGCACCCGCGAAGGCCGCCAGCAAGACCCGCAGGAAGCCCACCCCATGATCGATCCGACCTTGTACGACCGGGCGCGCGAGCGCATCACCGCCGATGGCTTCACGCCCGAGATCCAGACCAAGATCACGCTGTTCCTGTGCGCGGCCAAGAACGGCAGCCTGATGTTCCACGCCGGCGTGCAGTGGACGCCGCGGCTCAACCTGGTGCAGCAGTTCATCCTGTCGCAGTATTCGCGCGAGCTCGAAGCGGTCACGCTGCTGAGCAAGACCACGCAGTGGTCGGCCGACCCGATGCTGGCCGCCGAAGCCGCACGCATCGCCGCGCCGCTCGGCATGGCCTGGGCCCGGCTGATGCTGCCGCCCGGCCCGGTGCTGAACCCGCGCTCGGCCTACCGCGGCATCTCGCTGGGCCATGCGCAGCTGGCGCGCATCCGCTTGCTGGCGGTGCTCCCCGAAGGCGCCGAGGCGCTGGACCCGTTCGTGGTTGCCTTGCAGCGCATCGAACAGGAGAACGGCCGCATGCTGCAAACGCAGATCCGGCTGCTGAAGGCGATCGAAACCGACATCCCGATCGAAGAGCGCGAGGCGCTGGTCGGCGAGGACCAGGAACTCGTCGACGCGGTGTTCAGCCGGTTCCTGCAGTGGCTCGCCGAGCCTTGAGCCGCACCGCTGCTGCGGCGCGGCCTAGTTGAACGGGATGTTCAGCTGTACGTCGAAGCGCAGGTCGGTCGTCGGGAAGTCGACGTAGACGATCGAACTGCCGTTCCAGGTGTCGCCCTTCTGCCAGGCCTTCGCGTAGCGCGCGCGCGCGCGCAAGTTCTTGAAGAAGCCCTCGAACGGCACGACGTAGATCAGGTCGGTCGCGGCCTCGTCCCAGTTGGCCACGGGGAGGTTCGGGTTGCCGTTGACGTTGCGGTTCGTGCGCTGGCCGTAGGTGACGTCGAACGACAGGCCGTTCAGCCCCACCGTCGCGAAATCGAGCACCGTGCCCGCAATCCAGGTGCGTTCGCCGGCCAGCGAGTTCTCGCCGATGCGCTGGATCAGGTAGGACGGGCCCAGCGAGAACGGCGAATAGATCTGGTTGCGATCGGAGGTGACACCGAGCGCGAGATAGGGGATCCACCACGGCACCGGCCGGGCTTCGAAGTAGGCGCCGCCGTAGTTGGTGTGGAAGCTGGGCCCCGGCTGGCCGTTGACGCCGCGCAGCAGGCTGTCGCCGTTCGACTCCTGGTACATCCACTGCGCCGCGGCACGGAAGTAGCGGGTCCCTTCCATGCGCCACACGTAGTCGAAGTCAAGGTAGAACATGTTCAACATGTTCTGCACGTTGTGGTACGAAGTCGACACCATGCTGTCGGCGCTCGGCTTCCAGTTCGCGCCGATGTAGGCCATGCCGTTGCTGTCGCCGCCGCGTGCGGAGGTCGGATACAGAAACACGTTCCAGCCGCCTTGGTACAGGTTGCGGAAACGGTCGTCGTTGACTTGCGTCATCTGGTTGACGTAGCCGCCGTAGTAGCGCAGCGATTCGTCGAACGCGCGGCCCTGGATCGTCACTCCCTGGAAGTTCAGCCAGTTCATGTTGCGGATGTCGCGCGCGCCGATCATGCTCTGGTCGAGCTTGTTGAAGAAGCGATACACGCCGTCCATGAACCATTGGTTGCGGATCGTCTGGCGGCCGATGACCACCGTATTGCTGTCGAAGCGCGCCCGCGCGTTGACTTCGCGGAATACGCCGTAACCCGATTGGTCGGGATCCTTCAGCACGAAGTTGAACGGATATTGCTCGGGCGCGTAGACGGGTACGACGAAGTTGTACGTCGCGCCGAATGACAGGAAGTCGGCCAACTCGCCGGTGTTGGCAAACAGCCAGCCGCCGATGCCCGCGCCCAGCTGCTTGAAGGCCGAACCGGGCAGGTTCGGGCTGCCGTCCGACTGGCGATCGAAGTACGAGGCGCGGAAGAAGTAGCCCGCGCGCGCGTTGTCCCAGAAGGGTGTGCCGGTTTTGCCCGCTTCGTCGTCGGCCGCCGTCGCCGGCGCCGCCAGCGTTGCCGCGACAAGCATCGTGGCCAACGCGCCGCGGTGCTTGCCACTCGCGCGCTTCGCCTTCGGATGGGTAGGTGCCAAGGTCGTCTCCTGTGATCGTTCGACAAAAGGATGGCGTGCCGGGACCGGACGCGTCGGCGTCAAATCCCGAAGACGGATCCGGGTCAGGATAGCAGTGGGTTGCGCGTTGCAGCCGGCGAACGCCGCGGCAAAGCGCCGATTGCGCCGGCCCGTCGCGCATGCGCGACAAGGCACGCAACGCCTGCGCTGCAAGCTCGCGTCGTCGAGGCCGAAGCGATCACCGACGGTTATGCGGGTGATCGGATTCGCTATCGCAAACCGGCCGCATGCGCAGGCCGGAAGTGCGAATGCCGCCCCGCGGTCGGCTAGGATCACGAATCTGGTATCGCCGCGGCGGTGCCCGCGTCCCGCAGCTTCAAGAACGATCGAGGAACGACACATGACAAGTAGTCCATTGGGTGGCCGCGGCGTGCTGCGCTGGTCGGCGTCGGTGTTGCTGGCGCTGGCCATGCTGGGGTCGGCGCACGCGCAGCAGGCCGTCACCGAACGCTCGGCCGTCGCCGCGCTGGACAAGCTGAAGCAGAGCTACGAGGTCAAGAACTTCCGCATCGGCGGCAAGTACGACCTGGCCAATCCGAAGGCCTGGGAGAACGGCGGCGAGGGCGGCACCACGCTCGAGTCGCTGGGCGCTGGGCCGGCGCGCAGCTCGTACATCGCGGTGGGCACGCCCAAGCGCAACGCCAAGGGCGAGATCGTCAACGCCATCGTCGTCAGCACCTTCTTCTCGGGCGACGCGACCTCGATGTACAGCAACTGGGTGGCGGGCCAGGCCGGCAACGCCTTCTCCGGCGGCGCGCTGGTCGGCCCCGGGCTGATGTTCGACACCGACCGCTTCTACGTGGTGTTCCTCGACGGGCTGGGCCTGTGGGGTGCGTCCAAGCCGTCGGACGGGCTGGGCCGCAAGTTCCCGGTGTACAGCTACTACGACATGGTGCAGCTGAACTACCGCATGCTGCGCGACCACCTGAAGATCGGCCAGGTGGTGCTGGCCACCGGCGTGTCGATGGGCGGCACGCAGTCGTACTACTGGGGCCTGATGTACCCCGACCTCGTCAAGGCGGTGATGCCGGTGGGCGGTGCTTCGGCCACCGACGGCCCGGGCGGGCAGATCGCGGCGTGGACCTTCCAGCTGGCCAAGGCCTCGCTGGAGTCCGACCCGGTGTGGATCGATACCAACGCCGACTACTACAAGTTGCCCAAGGACAAGCACCCGAACCAGGGCGTGGAGTTCCACTGGTCGCAGCTGCTGCTCACCGGCTATGACCTGAGCTTCCGCCAGTCGATGGGCTGGGATGCGGTGGCGCCGGACGTGTTCGCCTGGAAGGCCGACCCGCGGCTGGGCAAGAACATCGGCACCACGCTGAAGCGCATGGCCGGCCAGTTCGACGCCGTCGACCTGTGGTACCGCGACACGGTCGGCGAGCTGCACAACGTCGACAAGCTGCTGCCCGGCATGAAGCCGCGCACGCTGGTCGTGCACGTGGACAACGACCTGTGGCTGATGGCCAGCGATGCGCGCAAGGCGTCGGAGGTCATCCCCGGCGGCCTGTATGCGAGCTTCAGCGACCCGATCGCGCACTACGCGGTGTTCAAAGCGCCCAACGTGCTGAAGGACAACCAGACCTTCGGCGCCTTCATGCGCTCGGCCGGCGTGTCCAACGCGGCCGAGCAGGGCATCGTGTGCGAGGCGAAGAACTACCGCCGCCCGACCGTCAACATGAACCCCGACCCGAACAAGTCGTTCTGGAAGGACGAGATCGTCTACCCGTTTCCGGTCAAGTACGCGCAGGCGAAGGACAAGAACGGCGTCGACTGGCAGATCGGCTACATGGACGAATACTGCGGCAAGGAACGCAACCCGACGACGCTGGTGATGGTGCACGGCAAGGGCGCGTTCGGCGCGCACTACGGCAACGTCGTGAAGTACGCGGTGGAGCGCGGCTTTCGCGTCATCGTCCCCGACATGCCGCTGGCCGGCGTGTCCGGGCCGGGCAACCTGGACAAGCCGCAGGCGCGCACGCTGGACGACATCCGCGACGCCTTCAACGCGCTGATCGTCGGCCAGCTGGGCGTGAAGAAGGCCTACTACTACGGCCATTCGCAGGGCGGGCAGGTGGTACTGGGCTACGCGCTGCGCTACCCGGATGCGGTGCAGGGCCTGCTGCTCGAAGGGCCAGCCGGCCTCGAGGAATACCCGAAGAACTTCAAGCTGGGCGACAAGGAGCTGCCGATCTGCGACAAGGCCATCGGTTGCGACCTGGGCCGCTGGCAGGCGGCGTGGGGCCCGTTCGGCCTGGTCGAAGCCGAAATGAAGCGCTCGCCGCAATGGGTGCGCGACTTCTTCTACTGGAAGATGCGTGACGCCGCCGGCAACGCGATTCCTGCGCCGTCCGGCTACTTCGTCAACGACACGCCCTATTCGCGGCTGCACACCGACCAGCGCATCGCGATGATCACCGGCAACCAGCGCGAGTTCGCGCAGTGGGCGCATCTGTTCCACTACGACACGTTCTCGATGTGCTCGGAGAACGCGCGCGAGGACGAGAACTCGCTGTACAAGCGGCTGCCGCAGATCAAGGCGCCGATCTTCCTGGCCTTCGGTGCCATCGAGCCCTTCATCCCGAGCACGGCGTTGAATGGGCTGACCGACAAGTCCAAGCAGGTCATCATCCCCTTCATGGAGCGCATGAGCGCCGCGGGCAATGCGCCGGTGGTGAAGATCTACCCGGGCGTCGGCCACTTCATCCACACCGACGTACCGCTGGAGTACGCACGCGACGTGGTCAGCTACATGAAGACCGGTCGCGTCGACGCGATGACGCCGCAGGCGGTCGACGCGCTGATCAATGGCGCCAAACCGATGGCGGCTGCTGCGCCCGCTGCCGGCGGCGACAAGCCGGCCGGCCTGGCCAAGTGAGGGGCCCGATGCAAACCAACATGAGGAAAGCACAGGTGAACAAGCACATCCTCGCCCTGGCGCTGGCGGGCGTTCTCGCACTGCCGGGCGCGGCGCTCGCGGCCGAGCCGAAGTTCCCGCTGACACCGCGTTCGGGCTCGATGGAGTTCGACCAGCTGAAGCAGCAATACGAGATCCCGAACTTCCGCGTCGGCGGCAAGTACAACCTCGACGCCGATCCACAGACCTGGCGCGACGGCGGCGAGGGCGGCACCACGCTCGAGTCGCTGGGTGCGGGGCCGCTGAAGGTGGCCTACATCGCGGTGGGCACGCCCAAGCGCAACGACAAGGGCGAGATCGTCAACGCGGTGGTCATCAACACCTTCTACTCGGGTGATGCGACCAACATGTACAACTTCTGGTACGACGGTCAACCCGGCAACGGCTTCTCGGGCGGCGCTGTGGTCGGCCCGGGCAAGGCCATCGACACCAACCGCTACTACGTGGTCTTCGTCGACGCGCTCGGACTGTGGGGCGCGTCCAAGCCGTCCGACGGCCTGGGGCGCAAGTTCCCGTCGTACAGCTACTTCGACATGGTGCAGACCAACTACCGGCTGCTGCGCGACCACCTGAAGGTCGCGCAGGTCGAAGTCGCCACCGGTGTGTCGATGGGGGCCACGCAGGCCTGGGTGTGGGGCGTGATGTATTCGCCCAGCGGCTTCGTGAAGGCGATCATGCCGATCGGCGGCACCACGGCGTCGGATGGGGACGATCCGGTCGGTGCCTGGACCTTCCTGCTCGGCCAGGCCGCGATCGAGAGCGACCCCAAGTGGCGGGCGACCAACGGCGACTACTACCGGCTGCCGCTCGAGCAGCACCCGAAGCAGGGGCTGCAGTTCATGTGGTCGCGGCTGCAGCTCACCGGCCTGACCTTCCCGGTGCGCTCGGCCACGCCCTGGAGCCAGATCGAGCGCGAAGTCTTCTACTGGGAACCCAAGGGCAACCAGAACGCCGCCTGGATCGCGCGCGTGAAGAACGAGGACGCGGTCGACTTCTGGTATCGCAACGACGCCGGCTTCAACTACAACATCAACAAGGACCTGAAGCGCATCAAGGCGCGCACCCTGGTGGTGCACGTGGCCAACGACATGTGGCTGCTCGTCGACAACGCCAGAAAGGCGGCGGCAGCGACGCCGGGCGCGGTGTTCGCCAGCTTTTCCGACCCGACCGCGCACTACGGCGTATTCAAGGCGCCGAACGTGCTGAAGGACACCATCAAGTCCTTCGTCGACAACAGCTTCACCACCAGCCTGCCGGGCATTGCCGGCGCCTCGTCCGGCGGCGGCGCACAGGCGGCGGTGGAAAAGCCGGCAGGGCTGTCCAAGTAGCCACCACAAGGAGACCGTGATGCCGCGCATCCAGGCTGGCGAGATCGAACTGAACTACATCGAACACGGCAGCGGCGACAAGGTCGTGCTCGCCGTGCACGGCAACCTGGGATGCGCGCACTGGCTCGACCTGGCCATGCCGCTGCTCCCAGAGAGCCTGCGCGTGATCGCTGCCGAATGGCGCGGTTGCGGCGATTCGGACAAGCCCGAACCCGCGGCCGACTATTCGAACTACACGATGCAGGTGCACGCGCGCGATCATCTGGCGCTGCTGGACGCGCTGGGCATCCAGAAGTGCGACCTCTACGGCCACTCCACCGGCGGCATCATCATCTCCTACATGCTGACGATGGCGCCCGAGCGCTTCGGCAAGGTGCTGATGCTCGACCCGGTCAGCCCGCTGGGGCTGCAGCTGAACCCGGGGCAGGTCGGCGTGCTGACCGCGATGAAGACCGACCGCGACGTCGGTTTCGCCGGCCTGGCCAGCGCCGCGCCCACGCTGTTCCGGCCCGACACGCTGGTCGCCGGCCAGACGCCGCAGTTCGCCGATGCCACCAGCGCGGCGCAGCGGGAACTGTTCGCGCTGATCATCGACAAGACGCGCGTGCTGTCCGACGGCATCTGGTTCGGCACGCCGCACAACCTGGGGCTGGAGTGGGACTCGGGCGCGCTGGCGCAGAAGATGCCGCAGATGACGCACGAACACCTGGTGCTGTTCGGCAAGATGGACTACTGGATCCCGCGCGAGCACATGGACGTGATGGTGCAAAAGCTGCCCAACGCACGGCTGGAAACCTTTCCGTACGTCGGGCACTCGATGAACATCGAACAGCCGCTGCTGTTCGCGCGCATCTTCAGCGACTACTTCCGCGGCTGAACACGCGCGGCCGCGCGCCGCGGCGCACCCGGATCCCCGGGCGCAGCCGCAGGCGCTACGCGATGAACAGCGTCGCCGGTGCTTCGAGCAGCGCGCGCAGCGCCTGCACGTAACGCGCCGCGTCCATGCCGTCGACCACGCGGTGGTCGAAGGACGACGACAGGTTCATCGTCAGCCGCACCGTGGGCATGCCGCGCAGCGGCACCAGCCGCTCGATGATGCGGTTGACGCCGACGATGGCCACTTCGGGCTGGTTGATGATCGGCGTGGTCACGATGCCGCCCAGCGGTCCGAGGCTGGTGATGGTGATGGTCGAGCCGCTCATCTCGTTGCGCGTGATGCTGTTGGCGCGCGCCGCTGCGGCCAGGCGTGACACCTCGGCTGCCATGCCCCACAGGTCCAGCGCCTCGGCGTGGCGCACCACCGGCACCATCAGGCCGGACGGCGTCTGCGTGGCGATGCCGATGTGCGCCGCCGCGTGGCGCTGCACGATGCCCTTTTCGTCGTCGAAGCGCGCGTTGATCTGCGGAAACTCGGCGCGCGCCACCACCAGTGCACGCATCAGGAAGGGCAGCAGCGTCAGCTTGGGCCGCTGCGGGTGCATGGCGTTGAGCCTGCCGCGCAGCGCCTCGAGTTCGGTGACGTCCACCTCCTCGACGTAGCTGAAGTGCGGGATGCGCTGCTTGGCCTGCTGCATCTGCATCGCGATGCGCCGGCGCAGGCCGACCACGCGTACTTCCTCGACGGCGTCGACAGCGGCTTGGGTGGCCGTGGCGCTTGGCGCGGCCGCAGCGGCTGCGGCCGGGGCTGGTGCCGCCCGCGCGGGCGATGCCGCTGCCGCGGCTGGCGCGGCGGCGGACGTGTCGGCGCGGCTGGGTTGCGCCAGGCCACGTTGCACTGCGGCCTCCAGGTCGGCATGCATGATGCGGCCGGACGCCGCACTGGGCTGCACCGCATGCAGATCCAGACCCAGCTCCCAGGCGCGGCGGCGTACCGAGGGCGACGCCAGCGGCCGCTCGGTCGGCGTGGCAGGGCGCGGCGGCGGTGCCGCGGCAGCGCCCGCTTCGGTCGCGCGCTGCGGCAGCGCAGCCGCCGGCGCGGTGGCGGGGACGGGCGCCGCTGCTGACGCGGGTGCCGGCGCAGGCGCAGGCGCCGGCGCGGGTTTGGGGGCCGGTGCAGGTGCCGGTGCGGATGGCACCTGAGCCTGCGCCGCCGCGCCGGTGGCCAGGCGGATCAGCTCGCCGCCCACGCGCAGCATGCTGCCGACCTCACCGCCCAGCGACAGCACCCGGCCGGCCACCGGCGACGGGATCTCCACCGTGGCCTTGTCGGTCATCACGTCGGCAACGGCCTGGTCTTCGGCCACCGCATCGCCGAGCGCGACGTGCCAGGCGACGAGTTCGGCCTCGACGATGCCTTCGCCCAGGTCGGGCACCTTGATCACATGCTCCGACATCTCAGCTCTCCATGACTCGTTTGAGCGCCGCCGCCACGCGCGCCGGGCCGGGGAAGTACATCCATTCCTGCGCGTGCGGGTAGGGTGTGTCCCAGCCGGTGACACGCTCGATCGGCGCTTCCAGGTGGTAGAAACAGTGCTCCTGCACCAGCGCGGTCAGCTCGGCGCCGAAGCCGCTGGTGCGCGTGGCCTCGTGCACGATCACGCAGCGCCCGGTTTTCTTCACCGAATCGACGATCGGCTGCAGGTCCAGCGGCCACAGGCTGCGCAGGTCGATGATCTCGGCGTCGACATTCGCCTCGCGCGCGGCCGCCTCGCTCACCCACACCATGGTGCCGTAGCACAGCACCGTTACGTCCTGGCCCGGCTTGAAGACCCGCGCCGACTCCAGCGGCACCGTGTAGTGGCCCTCGGGGACGCGGCTCAGCGCATGCTCGCTCCACGGCACCAGCGGCCGGTCGTGGTGGCCGTCGAAGGGGCCGTTGTAGATGCGCTTGGGCTCGAGGAAGACCACCGGGTCGTTGCACTCGATGGCCGAGATCAACAGCCCCTTGGCGTCGTAGGGGTTGCTGGGCATCACGGTGCGGATGCCGCACACGTGCGTGAACAACGCCTCGGGGCTCTGGCTGTGCGTCTGGCCGCCGTAGATGCCGCCGCCGCAGGGCATGCGGATGGTCAGCGGCGCGGTGAAGTCGCCGGCCGAGCGGTAGCGCAGCCGCGCCGCCTCGGACACGATCTGGTCGGAGGCCGGGTAGAAGTAGTCGGCGAACTGGATCTCGACCACCGGGCGCAGGCCATAGGCGCCCATGCCCACCGCCGCGCCGACCAGACCGCCTTCGCTGATCGGTGCGTCGAACACGCGCTGGCGCCCGTATTTGGCCTGCAGGCCCTCGGTGCAGCGGAACACGCCGCCGAAGTAGCCGACGTCCTCGCCGAACACGACCACGTTGTCGTCGCGCCCCAGCATCACGTCCATCGCCGAGCGCAGCGCCTGCACCATGGTCATCGTCTTGATGTTGTCTTCAGCCATGGCGTTGCGCCTCCTGTTCGGCGCGCACCTGCGCCATCTGTTCGACCAGATGCGGCGGCATGTGTTCGTACACCTGCTCGAACATCGTCTCCAGCGGCGGAATGTGGCCGTCCAGCAGTGTGCCGTGGGTCTCGGCCTGCTTCTGGGCCGCCACCACCTCCTGCTTCAGCTCTTCCTGCGCGGCTTCGTGCTGCGCGTCGGACCAGATGCCGCGCACGATCAGGTGGCGCTTGAGCCGCTCGATCGGGTCGCCCAGCGGGAAACGCTGCCAGTCGTCGGCGGGGCGGTAGCGCGCCGGGTCGTCCGAGGTGGAATGCGCACCAGCGCGGTAGGTGACCCATTCGATCAGCGTCGGCCCCAGGTTGGCGCGCGCGCGCGCCAACGCCCAGCGCGACGCGGCATAGGCGGCGAGAAAGTCGTTGCCGTCCACCCGCAGCGCGGCGATGCCGGCACCCACGCCGCGCGCGGCGAAGGTGGTGGTCTCGCCGCCGGCGATGGCCTGGAAGGTGGAGATCGCGTACTGGTTGTTGACCACGTTCAGCACCACCGGCGCGCGGTACACGTGGGCGAAGGTCAAGGCGGCGTGGAAGTCGGGCTCGGCGGTGGAGCCGTCGCCGATCCAGCCCGACGCCACCTTGGTGTCGCCCTTGATCGCCGAGGCCATCGCCCAGCCCACCGCCTGGCTGAACTGCGTGGCCAGGTTGCCCGAGATCGAGAAGAAGCCGGCGTGCCTGAACGAATACATCACCGGCAGCTGGCGGCCCTGCAGCGGGTCCTGCGCGTTGGACATCAGCTGGCAGATCATGGTGGCCAGCGGCACGTCGTCGCGCGAGATCAGCAGCCCTTGCTGGCGGTAGGTGGGAAAACACATGTCGCCCGGCTGCAGCGCCAGCGCATGCGCGCAGGCGATGGCCTCCTCGCCCAGGCACTGCATGTAGAACGACACCTTCTTCTGGCGCTGTGCGATCTGCATGCGCGCGTCGAAGATGCGGGTCTTCATCATCGAGCGCAGCCCGCGCTCGAGCTGCTCGGGGCTCAAGTCCGGCACCCACGGGCCGCTGGCGCGGCCTTCGTGATCCATCACCCGGATCAGCCCCCAGGCCTGCTGGCGCATGTCGGACGCCGGGCAATCCAGCGGCGGCATCGGCATCTCGCCGGCCGGCGTCAGCCGCAGGTAGCTGAAATCGGTGGGATGGCCCGGCCGGCCGGTGGGCTCGGGCACGTGCAGTCGCAGCGCTGCGGCTGGCTGGTTGCTCATTGCTGCTCCTCGAGCCGGCGTGCGATCGGGTCGCCGCGGCCACTGGTCCGTCGGGAGCGCGCAGGTTAGCGCAAGCAGGGCCGTGCTGTCGATGCTGCGCTGCGACGAAGCTGGGACACCGCCGCTGCGGGCCGGCATGCGCCTGGCGGGTCGTGGGCTCGGGGCCGGCTACGCGCCGGCGGCGGCTGGAGCCTGCCAAGGCCTGATGCGGATCAGCCGCGGGTCGTCGGCCTGTTCGAAGATTCTTCGTACGCGGTCCTGCCAGAGCTGGCCGAAGCGTGCGAGTTCGGTTTCGCTGGCGCGCCCCGCCGCCGCCTTGGGCAACAGCGCATGCATCTCGTCGGGCCACGCGACCAGCGACGCGTCCAGCGACACCTGCAGCGCCTGCCCCGTGTCGTTGCGCCGCAGGCCCAGGGTCTCCTGCACGGGTTGATCGAAGCGCAACAGTCCGTGGCGCGAGAAGCGCGCGCCGATGCCGCGAAAGCCGGTTTCGGCTGCTGCGCCCGTCAGCAGCTGCACCACCGTCGCGACCACGCCGTTGGCGCCGCGGTCGCGCGCATCGCGCAGGTACACCGCGATCTCGCCGCGCACCGGCAGCTGGCCGCCGTACAACGCGCGCAGCCCGTACACGGTCATCAGGTAGGCGCTGGCCACGGTCGAGCAGGAATGGCCGCTCAGGCGCACGGCGTCGGCGTAGCCGTACTCCATCACGCCGCCGGGTGCGGTGCCGAGGAACTCGGCCAGCGGATCGCGCACCGTCAAGCGCGGTGCGGCGGCAAAGAACGCGGGGAACGCAGAGGCAGCAGCGGACATGGATGCTCCATCATCGGACTGGGCACGACACACGGCTGCACGTGCGTCGGCTGGCTGGGATCGTACGCCACCGGCTGCGGTGCAGGCGGTGCTTTCCGACCCGTCGACGCCGCATCACATGCCCGGCGATGCGCGGGCGCGCGTGGCGGCTGGCCCCAGCCACAACCGGCCGGCGTCAGCGTTCGGTGTTCTGCAACCCCACCACCACGCTGCGCGCGCGAACTCGCGAGAACACCCCGGCCGGCACGTCGACCGCAAAGGACTTGACCTGTTCGAGCGTGCGCGAGTCGAATACGACCAGGCGTCCGCCCGAGGCGCCGAGCGAGCGGTCGCCGCGGTAGCGTGCGCTGACATAGAAAAAGTCGCCGCGCGCCGTGTACTCCGGGAAATGCGAATGGCCGAGCGTGCCCGCGACTTCGAGCGTGCGCACCACCTCGAGCGCGTCCTTGTCGATGAACTGCAGCTTGTTCGCGTTGGGGCCGGTGCCGACGATGTCGACGATCACGTAGGGCGCAGCCGGGTGCGCGGCGGGCGATTCGGTCGGGCCGAGCACCGGGATGCGCTTGACCACGTCGTAGCTGCCCATGTCGAACACCGTCACCTCGAACTGCTTGCAGCCGGCCTCGCCGATATTGGTGCCGATGCCGACCAGCCGGCCGTTGGAGCGGACCACCGCGCCCGAGCCCAGGTGCGGCTTGCAGCCGGCGGGAATCTTGCGCACGATGCGCGCCTCGGCCAGGTCGATGACCGCGTTCAGGTGGTCGTCGTACGAGGACACGACCAGGAAGCGCCCGTCGGGCGAAAGGAAACCGTCGTGCAGGTGGCGGCCGACATCGGTGACCTTGGTCAGCGGCATGTCCGGCCCGTCCAGGTCGACGATCCAGACCTGGCCCGCCTGCTCCAGCGCGA
Source organism: uncultured Rubrivivax sp. (assembly GCA_964477985.1). Classification (GTDB taxonomy): domain Bacteria; phylum Pseudomonadota; class Gammaproteobacteria; order Burkholderiales; family Burkholderiaceae_C; genus Rubrivivax. Next base: position 19,973 of record CAYZGL010000004.1, read on the forward strand.
CCACGAACACATTGGCGAAAGGCGTGGCCATGATCATGCCGGCGTCGGCCTGCACCGGCTTGCCGTCCGGGTCGGTGCCCGCCAGCTCGAACAGCCGCACCGGATCGAGCGTGTCGGCATCGAGGATGACCATGGTGTGCGGCACGTAGGAGCCGGCGGCAACGTAGCGTCCGTCTCGCGATACCGCCAGCGAGGTGCCGTTGAGCCCGGCGCGCACCTTGCGCACGGTGCGCATCGAGTACAGGTCGATCTTGTGCACCCAGCCGATGTCGTCGCGCACGTAGGCCCAGCGCGGCTGGGTCGGATGAAAGTCCATCAGGTGCGGCGCGTGGCCGGTGGCGACTTCGCCGACCTTGCGGTGCGTGCGCCCGTCGAAGAACAACACCTTCGCTTCGGGGCCCGTCGCGCGCCGGCCGCGCGACATCACCGCCATCAGGTCGTCGACGTGCGCGATGCGAAAGCGCGGCGCGGCAGGCAGGCTGGCTTCGTCGGCGACCCGCACTTGCAGCGAGCCGCGCACGTCGTCGATGTCCCAGCGGGGCGTGGTTCTGGGCTGCGTGGTGATCAGCGTGGCCAGCAGTTCACGATCGGCAGCCGACAGGGCCGTCTTGCCCCAGCTCGGGTGCGATGGCATCAGCGTGGGTGGAATGCCGCCGGAGATCTTCGCCGCCACCTGCGCGCGGTTGAACTGGGTCTGGTCTCGGTTCAGCGCCGGCGCGATGTAGCCGCCGCGGTCGGCGCCGTGGCACACCGCGCAATGCTGCGCGAACAGGCGTTCGGCGCGCGCCAGATCCTGCGCCGGCACCGCGGCCGGCAGCAGCCAAAAGAGGAACGCTGCCGACCAGGCCAGTGGGCTGTCCATCATGCGTGCTCCGGGCAAGATCAAACGAAGGGGTCGCCGGGCGCCGCGCCGCTTAGCGCTCGCGCGGGCAGCCATGCCTCAACGCCGCAGGCGGCGCGTGAGCTCGATCAGCGCGTTCAGCGCATCGGTGGCGGTAAAGATGCCCAGGAACTCGCCGTTCTCGTCGTTCACGATGGCGCTGCCGACCTTGCGCTCGGACATCGCGTAGGCCACTTCGTCCAGCGGTGCGGCCGCGTTCACGGTCAGCGGTTGCGGTGCCATGATGTCGCCGGCGCGCACCTGGTGCCGATGCTCGGTACTCAGGCCGAGCACGACGCGCACGTCGCGGTCGCTGATCACGCCCAGCACGCGGCCGTCGCGCACCACCGGCAGGTGGCGCACGCCGTGTTCGCGCATCAACTGCTGGACATCGCCGATCGGCATGTCCAGCTCGGCGGTGACTGGGTTGGGGGTGGTGTACTCCTCCACCGCCACATGCACGGGAGCCATGTCCGTCCTCCTCGCTTCGGGCCGGCGCAGCCGATGGTAGGCTGCATGCCCAATTGTGGGCAACACGTGCGAAAAAGGCCAGCCGGCTCGCCGCGACACGGGCCTTCGTTCGTGCTTCGCGGCGCCCGCGGTGATGAACACAAGCTGAACGCCGCTTTCAACCCCGGTTCAGCGCCCGCCCAGCACCATGGCGCCCAGGCCCGACGCCGTGCCGGGCCGTTGACCGCCAAGGAGTCTCGATCATGCAAAGCCTCATCCACCCCGGCCGCCGTGTGCTGATCGCCTTCGCCGCAGGCGCGGCGCTGGCCGCGGGCATCGTGCAGGCGCAATCGCCCACGCCCGCCGCGGCGCCCACGGCCACGGCCACGGCCGCACCCCAGTTGACCATTCGCGACATCTACGACCGCATGGAGGCCGCGGGCTACCGCGACATGCGCGAGATCGAATTCTCGAAGGGCCGCTACGAGGTCAAGGCGCGCAATGCGCAGGGCGAGCGCGTGAAGCTGTACGTCAATGCCAGCAGCGGCGCGGTCGAACGCACGCGTGCCGGCGACTGACGCAGCGCCCGCACCGAACAGCGAAGAGGAAGCGAGGAACACCATGCGCATCAAACTGACCCTGGGCGTCTGGCTGCTGGGGCTCACGCTGGCCTGGCTGGCGGTGGCGCCGGCCGACTTCGGCGTCTGGCCGTTGGTCGACGCGAAGGGTGCGGCCTCGGGCTGGTGGCAGCTGCGCCAGCATGCGATCTACCTCAGCGGCCTGTGGAGCATCGGCCTGATGTCGCTGGTGATGCTGCTGGCGCTGCGGCTGCCGCTGGTCGAACGCGCACTCGGCGGCATGGACCGCGTGTACCGGCTGCACAAGTGGGCCGGCATCGGCGCGGCGCTCACCGCCGTCGTGCACTGGGGCGCCAAGGAAGGCAGCGGCTGGATCAAGGCGCTGTGGGGCCGCGCCGGGCGCCCGCAGCACGACGCCGTGCTGCCCTGGTTCACCGACGCGCGCGGCTTTGCGAAGGACCTGGGCGAAGTGGCGTTCTACCTGCTGCTGGCGATGGTCGCGATCACGCTGCTGAACCGGCTGCTGCCTTATCGCCACTGGCGCGTCGTGCACCGCGCAATGCCGCTGCTGTACCTGGCGCTGGTGTTGCACGCGGTGGCGCTGATGCCGCTGGCCTTCTGGGCATTGCCGCTGGGCGCGCTGATGGCCAGCCTGCTGGCGCTGGGCTCGGTGGCCGCCATCGCGTCGCTCAGCGGGCGCATCGGACGCGCACGCCGCCATTCGGCGCGCATCGAAGCGGTGCAGCCGCTGGGCGGCAGCGCAGCGGGCGCACCGCTGGAGGTGATCTGTGCGATGCCGGCCAGCTGGCCCGGGCACCGCGCCGGGCAGTTCGCCTTCGTGCGCTTTCACCGCACCGAAGGCGCGCACCCCTTCACCATCGCCAGTGCGCCGGGCAGCCTGGGCCGCAACGCCCGGGGCGAGGCGCTGCTGCGGCTGGTGATCAAGCCGCTGGGCGACTACACGCGCACGCTGCACCGCCGGCTGCATGTGGGCCACGGCGTGAGCATCGAAGGCCCCTACGGCCGCTTCGACGGCCAGGGCAGCGGCCGGCGCCAGCAGGTGTGGGTGGCCGCCGGCGTGGGCATCACGCCCTTCCTGGCGCTGCTCGAAGCGCGCGGCGCCGCCGCAGCCCCGGCGGATGCGGCCGCGGTGCAGATGCACTACTGCACGCGCGACGCCGCGCACGACCCGCTGCTGGCTCGGCTGCGCACGCTGTGCGCGCAGGCCCGCCCGCCGGTCGCGCTCACGGTGTACGACGACGCGCAGGGCCAGCGGCTGCGGCCGCAGCATCTGGAAGGCGTGCCCGGGCCGCTGGACGTCTGGTACTGCGGGCCGCCGGGCCTGGGCGATGCGCTGCACGAGCACGCGGGCGGCGCACGGCCGTGGCGGATGCACCGCGAATCCTTTGCCATGCGCTGAAGCGCTGCACGAGAGGAGTTCCCCCATGACGACCTACCGCAACCCCCTTGCCCAAGTCCTGCTGGTGCTCAGCCTGGGACTGGCCGCGGCCCCGGCACTGGCCGACGACGACGATTGCGAAGTGCCCGTGGGCCAGTGGCAGTCGCGCGACGCGGTGCTGCGCCTGGCCGCGCAGCAGGGCTGGCAGGTGCAGCGGCTGAAGATCGACGACGGCTGCTACGAACTGCGCGGCAAGGACGCGCAAGGGCGCGAGTTCAAGGCCAAGCTCGACCCGCAAACGTTGCGCGTGTTGAAGATGAAGCCGCGCGACCGTGATCGTGATCGTGATCGTGATCGTGAACGCGACCGCGACCGCCAGCGCAGCGGCCCGGCCACGCCGGGCGAGAGCATGCCGCCGCCGGGCACGGCCACGCCCGCCACCCCCGCGCACCTGAGCCCCGGCACCACGCCGCGCGGCCAGATCGAATGAACCCGAAAAGGAGCACTGTGATGTCCAGACCCGTGATGACCACGCTCGCCGCCGCCTGCGCGCTGGCGCTGCCGGCCGCAGCCCAAAGCCGCCCGGTTACGCTGACCACCACGTTGAAGAACTACGGCGGCGACGGCGCCTACCTGGCGGTGTACCTGACCGACGCCAAGGGCGCCTACGCCGGCACCTTGTGGGTGGCCGGCGGCAAGGCGAAGTACTACAAGAACCTTTCCGACTGGAACCGCCTGTCGGCGCGCGACGCCAAGCGGCTGCAAGGCACCACCGGCGCCAGCGTCGGCCAGGGCCGCACGCTGAAGGTCACCGCCGACCTGGCCGACGCGCTGATCGACACCGGCTACGAGATCCGCATCGACGCCGCGGTCGAGGACATGCGCGACAGCCCGGCCGAGATCCGCGTGCCGCTGAGCTCGGCCAACGCCGGCAAGCCGCAGGCCGGGCGGCAGTACATCCAGTCGTTCAGCTTCCAGCTGCCATGAGGCGGCGCTCGCAATGCGCCCCCAGGGCCGGGCTGCGCCCAGCCCGCCATCGGACTTGCAGGTCCGATGGCCCTCGCCAGGCGAAGAACAGTCCGCAGTGGACTGTTCTTCGTCCCGGCTCGGCCCACCCGTGGGGGTCAAGTCGTCCTGGGGCGGCGCCGCGACGACTCGAGGGCTGCGGCAGGAGCAGGCGATGAGCTGGCGGCAACTGCACCGCTGGCTGGGCCTGGTGGCGGGCAGCGTGGCGCTGCTGCTGGGCCTCACCGGCACGATCCTGGCCTGGGATCCGGTGCGCGACGCCTGGTCGGCAACGCCGGCCCAAGGCGAACTGCCGGTGTCGGTGCTGGCCGAGCGGGTGGCGGCAAACGTGCCCGGGGCGGAGGAAATCCGCCGCCTGCCTTCGGGCGACGTCGTGGTGTACGCCTTCGACGCCGGGCAGCCGCAGGCGCTGCGCATCGATGCGGCCGACGGCCGCGTGCTCGGCCCCTACGAGACCTCGGCGGTGTCGCGCTGGTTCAAGAACCTGCACCGCTCGTTCCTGCTCGGCGACGCCGGCCGCGTGGCCGCGGCGCTGGTCGCGCTGGCGATGTTCGGCCTGTCGGCCTCGGGGCTGACGCTGCTGCTGCGCCGTCTGGGCGGCTGGCGCAAGGTGGCGACCCGGGTGAGAGGCACGACACTGCAGCGCATCCATGTGTTGACCGGGCGGGTGCTGGTGGCCGTGCTGTTGCTGACGTCGCTGACCGCGCTGTACATGAGCGCGGCCACCTTCGGCCTGGTGTCGCTCGATGCCGAGTCCGAGCCCGACGTGGTGTCGGCCGCCGGTGCGCCCGCCGACCTGCGCGCAGGCCAGTTGCCGCTGCTGCAAAGCTTGCGGGTGCAAGACCTGCGCCGGCTGAACTTGCCCGCAGCCGCCGACCCCGAGGACACCTGGAAAGTGGCCACCGCGCAGGGCCGCGGCTGGATCGACCGCGGCAGCGGGCACACGCTGGCCTGGGTCGAGGCCTCGAGCGCGCAGCGTGTGCACGACTGGGCGATGCTGCTGCACACCGGCGAGGGCGCCTGGGTGTGGGCCATCGTGCTGGGCCTGGCCGGCGCCAGCATCCCGCTGTTCTGGGCCACCGGGCTGTTGCTGTGGTGGCAGACGCGCCGCCGCGTGCCGCGCATCGACCACAACAGCGCCGTGCAGCAGGCCGAGATGCTGATCTTCGTCGCCAGCGAGAGCGGCGCGACCTGGGGTTTTGCGCAGGCGCTGCATGAGGGCTTGGTGCGCGGCGGGCACAAGGTGCACAGCGCCGGGCTCGAGCACTTCCAGGCGACGCCCGCGGCGCGGCAGATCTTCGTGCTCGCCGCCACCTACGGCGACGGCCAGGCGCCGGCGCACGCCGCGCAGGCGCTGGCGCGCATCGCGCGCGCGGCACCGACCGCGGCGCCGGTGACGGTGCTGGGTTTCGGCGATCGGCAGTTCAGCGGCTTTTGCGCCTACGCCGAGGTGTTGGAGCAGGCGCTGCGCAGCAAGGGCTGGGCGCAACTGCTGCCGCTGGAACGCATTCATCAGCAGTCGGCGCAGGAATTCGTACGCTGGGGCGAAGCGCTGGCCGCGGCGCTGGGCGAGCCGCTGGCGCTGGACTACCGGCCGCGGCTGCCCGCCACCACCGCTCTGACGCTGCTGTCGCGCGAGGACTATCCCGGCGGCGCCGGCGAACCCGCGGTGATCCTGCGCTTCGGTTGGCCGGCGCCGCAAGGCTTCGATCGCCTGCGTGGCCGTGGATTGGCGCGTTTCGTCGCCGGCGACCTGCTCGGCGTGCTGGCGCCGGGATCGAATGTGCCGCGTTACTACTCGCTGGCGTCGGCCCGGCGCGACGGCTTCGTCGAAATCTGCGTGCGCAAGCTGCCCGGCGGCGTGTGTTCCAACCACCTGCACGCGCTGCAACCCGGCGAGCGCATCGCCGCCTTCGTGCAACCGAACCCCGGCTTCGTGCTCGAAGGCACGCGCCGCCCGGTGCTGCTGATCGGCGCGGGCACCGGCGTGGCGCCGCTGGCCGGCTTCATCCGCGGCAACCGGCGGCAGCAAGCGATGCACCTGTACTTCGGTGCACGCAATCCGGCGCTGGACTACTACTTCGGCCCACAAATCGAAGCCTGGCTGCGCGAGCGCCGCCTGGCCAGCCTGCGCACCGTGTTCTCGCGCAGCAAAGGCGGCGGCGGCTACGTGCAGGATGCGCTGCAGCGCGACGCCGCGCGCTTGCGCGAGCTGTTCGCCAAGGGCGCGATCGTGCGTGTCTGCGGCAGCCGGCCGATGGCGCTGGCAGTGCGCAAGACGCTGGACAGCATCCTCGGCGCGATGCCTGCGAGTGCCCCCAGGGCCGGGCTGCGCCCAGCCCGCCTCCCGTGGGGGTCAAGCCGTCTTGGGACGGCCCGGCGACGACTTGTGAGCGTGGCGCAGCTGAAGGCCGCGGGGCGCTATGCCGAAGACATCTTCTGAGCCCAGCCGGCGTGTGCAGCTGCACGGCCCGACGATGGGCACGCGCTGGTCGGTGCGCTGCGACATCGGCGCCGGCGTGGATGCCGCAGCGCTGCGCGCCGAGCTTGCGGCCGCGGTCGAGCAGGTGGACCAGCAGATGTCGCCCTGGAAGCCCGGCAGCGACCTGAACCGGCTGAACCGCTCGCCGCCCGGCCAGTGGCTCGAGCTGCCGCCGCAGACGCTGCAAGTGCTGGCCCGCTCGCTCGAGATCGCGCGTGCCAGCGGCGGCGCCTTCGACCCGGGGGTGGGCGCGCTGGTCGATGCCTGGGGCTTCGGCGCGGTGCGCGACGTGCCGGACGCGGCGGCGATCCGCGCTGCGGCCGAGGCGCCGAGGCTGCCGGCGCACAAGGGGTTGGAACTCGATCTGGCCGCCGGCAGGGCCCGCAAACATGCGCCGCTGCAGCTGGACCTGTGCGGCATCGCCAAGGGTTATGCGGTCGACTGCATGGCCGCGGTGCTGCAGCGCCACGGCGTGCGGCACGCGCTGGCCGCCCTCGATGGCGAACTGCGTGCCATCGGCGCGCAGGCCGACGCCCAGCCCTGGGCGGTGGCGCTGGAAAGCCCGCAGCCCGGGCAGCGCGCGGTGCACGGCGTGATCGAACTGCAGGACCTGGCGGTCGCGACCTCGGGCGACTACCGCCGCTTCGTGCAGCTGGGCGGGATGCGCGTGGCGCACAGCATCGACCGGCGCCGCGCGGCGCCGGTGCACAACGATGTCGCCTCGGTCACCGTGCTCGCCGCCGACTGCACGAGTGCCGACGCCTGGGCCACCGCATTGCTGGTGGCCGGCGCGGGCGAGGGCCTGGCGCTGGCGCAGCGCGTCGGGCTGGAAGTGCTGTACCTGCTGCGGCGTGAAGGCCGCTGGGTCGAACTCGGGCTGGGGCGCTTTGCGGCGCCGGCGGGCGGCGCGGCTGCGGCGCCCGGGCCGCGTCGGGGTGTGGCCGCGTCGCCGACAATGGCCCGCTGAAGCAACGCGCGCCAGCGCTCAACGGGCCGCAGTGCCTGGCACCGAGCCTGACGCCGAGGGGTTGACCCCGGCGCGGCATCGCGCCGCGCCACCGTTCCCTCGGCCCTTGCAAGGAGGTTTCGATGACCGAGGTCCGACTGGATTACCCGCAGGCCGCGCCCGACGCCTTCAAGGCGATGCTGGCGCTGGAAAGCGCCGTGCAGCGCAGCGGCCTGGAGCATTCGCTGATCGAGCTGGTGAAGATGCGCGTTTCGCAGATCAACGGCTGCGCCTACTGCCTGGACATGCACAGCAAGGATGCGCGCGCCGCCGGCGAAACCGAGCAGCGGCTGCACCTGCTGGCGGCGTGGCGCGAAGCGCCGTTCTATACCGAGCGCGAACGCGCGGCGCTGGCCTGGGCCGAGGCGCTGACGCGGGTGTCCGTCAACGGCGCCCCCGACGCGGTCTACGCACAGGCGCGCGCACAGTTCGACGACAAGGCGCTGGTCGGCCTGACGCTGGCCATCGTCGCCATCAACGGCTGGAACCGGCTGGCGATCGGCTTCAGGTCCGAGGTCGGCGGCCACGTGGCGCGCGCTGCGCGCTGAAGCTTCGGCCGACCGCGCACGGCACAATCGCGGCCTTGCGGCCGGGCAGGGCGCGATGCACGCGGGGCCGCCGCAGCGATGAACGACGAGCAGCAGCACAAGGACGAACACGGCATGCGCCTGGCACTGGACCAGGCGCACAACGCCTTGCTGGTGGGCGAGGTGCCGGTGGGCGCAGTGATCCTGCGCGACACCGGCCAGGGCAGGCAGCTGATCGCCACCGGCTACAACCGGCCGATCACCACCCACGACCCGACGGCACACGCCGAGATCGTCGCCTTGCGCCATGCGGCGCAGCTGCTCGAAAACTACCGGCTGCCCGAGTGCGAGCTGTACGTCACGCTCGAACCCTGCGCGATGTGCGCGATGGCGCTGCTGCACGCGCGCTTCAAGCGTGTGGTGTTCGGCGCACCCGACCCCAAGACCGGCGCCGCCGGCTCGGTGCTCGACCTGTTCGCCCAGACGCAGCTGAACCACCAGACCGAAGTGCACGGCGGCGTGCTCGGCGCGGCCTGCGGCCAGTTGCTGCGCGACTTCTTCGCCGAGCGCCGCGCGCAGCAGCGCAGCGCAGGGCAGGCCGCACCCACCGCTGCCGACGACCCGATTCCCACCGGCGAAGCGCTCGAGCTGGGCGCCGCGCCGGCGCCGCCGCGGCACCAGCCATGACGCGGCTGTGCCTGTTCAGCCCCTCGGGCGTCAGCGTCAAGGCCGCACCGCTGCGGCTGGCGCTGCGCCGGCTGCGGCAACTGGGTTTCGACGCCTACCTGGATGCGGACGCGCTGCAGCGCCACCAGCGCTTTGCCGGCGACGACGACACGCGGCTGGCGGCGCTGCACCGCGTGGCCGACGAGGCGCCGGCCATCGCCATGGCGGTGCGCGGCGGCTACGGCTTGACGCGGCTGCTCGACCGCATCGACTGGGCGCTAATGGCGCGCAGCGTCGACGCCGGCACGCGCTGGGTGGGCCTGAGCGACTTCACCGCGCTGCAGCTGGGGCTGCTGGCGCACGGCGGTGCACGCAGCTGGGCCGGGCCGACCGCGAACGAAGACTTCGGCCGCAGCGACGAAGCCGGCGGCCTCGACGACGTCACCGTGGACTGTTTTCGCGAGGCCATGAGCGGCGAACTCGAAGCCGTGGGCTGGCGCACCGAAGCCGGCTTGGACGGCCTGCAGGCCAAGGGCGTGCTGTGGGGCGGCAACCTCTGCGTGCTGCTGTCGCTGCTGGGCACGCCGCATTGGCCGCGCATCAAGGGCGGCATCCTGTTCCTGGAAGACGTGAACGAGCAGCCGTACCGCGTCGAGCGCATGCTGCTGCAGCTGCACCAGGCGGGCGTGCTGGGCGCGCAGAAGGCGGTGCTGCTGGGGCACTTCACGGTGCAGAGCAAGTCGCCGCTGGACCGCGGTTATGCGCTGCGTACGGCGATCGCGCAGCTGCGTTCGGTGTGCACGACGCCGGTCCTCACCGGCTTGCCCTTCGGCCACGTGCCGACCAAGGTGTGCCTGCCGGTGGGCGCGCGGGTGCAGCTGCTGGTGCAAGGGCGCGAGGCGCTGCTTGGCTGGTAGGGCAGGGCGGCTGCGCCGCGCGCTGGCTTGGGCCGGTGCATGGCTGTTCGCGCTGGGCTGGCTGGGCCTGCTGGCGGGGTGCAACAACAACCCGCTGCCCGACGGCCTGGCGGCCAGCAATACGCTGGTCAGCGCGATGATCGAAGGCTCTCCCAGGCACCTGGACCCGGTGGCTTCGTACTGGAGCAACGACACCCCGTTCACCTACCAGATCTACGAGCCGCCCTACGGCTACCACTACCTGCGCCGCCCCTTCCAGCTGCAGCCGAAGACCGCGCTCGAGGTGGCCCGGCCCACCTACCTGGATGCGCAAGGCAAGGTCTTGCCCGGCGACGCGCCGGGCGACGCGGTGGCCGAAAGCGTGTACGACATCCGCATCCGCCCGGGCATCCTGTACCAGCCGCACCCGGCCTTTGCCAAGGACGAAGCGGGCCGCTACCGCTACCACACGATGCAGCCCGGCGAGCTGGGCCAGCGGCGCTCGCCGCTGGCGTTCGAGCACAGCGCCACGCGCGAGCTGGTGGCCGACGACTACGTGTACGCGCTCAAGCGCCAGGCGACGCCGCGCGTCACCACGCCGGTCTTCGGCATCTTCTCCGAGTACCTGCTGGGCCTGAAGGACTATGGCGCGCTGATCCGCGCCGAGGACGCCAGGCAACGCGCCGCGGCGCAGCCGTCCGGCGCCGACCCGCCCTTCCTCGACTTCAGGCGCTGGCCGCTGGCCGGCGCCAGCGCGCCCGACAAACACCTGCTGCGCCTGCGCATCAAGGGCAAGTACCCGCAGTGGGACTACTGGATGACCACCACCTTCCTGGCGCCGGTGCCGTGGGAGGCCGATGCCTTCTACGCCCAGCCCGGCATGGCGGCGGCCGGCTTGAGCCTGGACAACTGGCCGGTGGGCACCGGGCCGTACATGATGACCGAGGTCATCCGCGACCGGCGCCACGTGATGAAGCGCAACCCCAACTACCGCGGCGAGCCCTATCCCTGCGACGGCATGCCCGGCGACCGCGAGGCCGGGCTGCTCGACGACTGCGGCAAGACCACGCCCTTCATCGACGAGTTCTGGTTCACCGTGGAGCGCGAAGCGGTGCCGCGGCGCGCCAAGTTCCGCCAGGGTTATTACGACATCGAGGTCTTCGAGCGCACCGACACCGGCATGGACTACCTGCTGGCGATGCAGGACGCCGACGCGGTGCGCCAGGAGTACGAAGCCAAGGGTTTCAGGTTGCCGCGTTTCGCCGACGTCACCAGCTGGTACCTTGGCATGAACATGCTCGACCCGGTGATCGGCTGGGGCGATACGCCAAGGCAGCAGGAACGCAACCGCAAGCTGCGCCAGGCGATCGCCATCGCCATCGACTGGGAGGAGTATTCGAAGATCTTCCCCAAGAGCGCGGGCGAGGTCGCGATGAGCCCGCTGCCCGAAGGCATCTTCGGCTCGCGCCACGGCACGGCCGCGGGCTTGAACCCGGTGACGCACCGTTGGGTGGACGGCAAGGCGGTGCGCCGCGACATCGCCGAAGCAAAGGCGTTGATGGCCGAGGCCGGCTACCCCGACGGGCGCGACGCCGGCAGCGGCAAACCGCTGGTCATCCACTACGACTTCTACGCCGCGCCCACGCCCGAGAACAAGGCCGGCATCGACTGGGTGGTGCGCCAGTTCGCCAAGCTGGGCATCCAGCTCGAGGTGCGCGCCACCGACAACAACCAGTTCCAGGACAAGGTGCGGCGCGGCCAGTACCAGCTGTTCTGGCTGGGCTGGCTGGCCGACTATCCGGACGCCGAGAACTTCCTGTTCCAGCTCTACGGCCCCAACGGCAAGACCAAACACGACGGCGAGAACACCGCCAACTACGCCAACCCCGAGTTCGACGCGCTGTTCGCGCAGATGCGGCTGCTGGCCGACGGGCCGGCCAAGCAGGCGCTGATCGACCGCATGGTGAAGATCGTGCAGCTCGATGCGCCGTGGAGCTTCGGCTACTTTCCGTATGCGTCGGGCGCGGCGCAGCACTGGGTGCACAACTACCGCCCTGCGGTGCTGATCCGCGACCCAGGCCGCTACCTGCGGCTGGATGCGGCCGAACGCGTGCGCCGGCAGACCGCATGGAACCGGCCGCTGTGGTGGCCGCTGCTGCCGCTGCTGGCGATGCTGGCGGCGCTGCTGTGGTTCGTGTGGCACACGCTGCGCCGGCGCGAACGCAGCAACGCGCGCGGCGAGCTCGTGCCGAGGCGCAGCGCCTGATGGCCCGCTACATCGCCGCGCGCACGATGTACGGCGTGCTGGTGCTGCTGGGGGTGAACCTGCTGACCTTCTTGCTGTTCTTCACCGTCAACACCCCCGACGACATGGCGCGCATGAACCTGGGCGGCAAACGCGTCAGCCAGCAAGTGGTCGACAAGTGGAAGGCCGAACGCGGCTACGACAAGCCGCTGTATTACGACGCTGCCAGGCAGGGCAGCGCGCGCTTCACCGACACCATCTTCTGGCAGCGCTCGGTCTCGTTGTTCGCGTTGGACTTCGGCCGCAGCGACGCCGACAGCGGCGGCGACATCGCACACGAGGTGGCCACGCGCATGGGCGTCAGCCTGCGGCTGGCGCTGCCGCTGTTCGTGCTGCAGTTGATCGCCAGCGTCGCCTTCGCGCTGCTGCTGGCGCTGCTGCGCCACACGCGGCTGGAACTGTGGGGCGTGGTGCTGTGCGTGCTGATGCTGTCGATCTCCAGCCTGTTCTACATCATCGTCGGCCAGTTCTTCTTCGCGCGCGTGCTCGACCTGGCGCCGATCTCGGGCTACGCGCCGGGCTGGGATGCGTGGAAGTTCCTGCTGCTGCCGATCGGCCTGTCGCTGCTGGCGCGGCTGGGCGGCGAAGCCCGGCTGTACCGCGCGATGCTGCTCGAGGAAATGGCCAAGGACTACGTGCGCACCGCACGCGCCAAGGGCCTGCCGGAATCCGTGGTGCTGGTGCGCCACGTGCTGCGCAACGCGCTGATCCCGATCATCACCAGCGCCGGCGCGTACCTGCCCTACGTGTTCCTCGGCAGCCTGGTGTTCGAGAGCTTCTTCGGCCTGCCGGGGCTGGGGGCCTACGTGATCGAGGCTATCGCGAAGCAGGATTTCGCGGTGGTGCGCACCATGGTGTTCCTCGGCTCGCTGCTGTACGTGGCGTCGTACGTGCTGATCGACGCGGCCTACAGCTGGGCCGACCCGCGGGTGAGGCTGGACTGACATGCCCAAGCTCGTGCTGCTGTGGACCGACGCCGCGATGTGGGCGATGGCGCTGGCGCTGCTCGGCTACGTGCTGCTGCTGCGGCGCCGCCCGGGGCTGCGCGCCAACTGGGCGCGTGTCTTCGCCGACCCGGCGGCGATGTCGGCGTCGGTGCTGCTGCTGTTGTGCCTGGGCATCACGCTGCTGGACAGCGTGCACTACCGGCCGCTGCTGCCTTCGGCCGGCGAGGGCACGGCGCGCGCCTGGGATCCGCGCACGCGCTCGGTGCTCGATGCGCTGCTGGTGCGGCTGGTCGACTCGCGCGAGGCCACCTATTCGCGCCCCTTGTCCTACGTCGGCTTCACCAAGGAATCGGCAGTGCGGGACGGGCGCACGCTGCGTGTGGCGCCACGGCTGCAGTTCGGCGGCGCGCATCTGCGCGAGCCCGAGCGCGAATGGCGGGTCGACCTGGCCTGGCGCGGTGCGCTGGGCGTGCTGCTCGGCGCCGCGCTGGCGGGTTTCGCCTCGTTGGGCTGCCTGGCGTGGGCGGCGCGCGCGCGCGGCCAGCCGCTGCGCGCGGGCATCGCCGCGGCCTGGGCCGGCGCGGGCACGGCGGTGCGCTGGCGAGCCGCTTGCTGGACGCTGCTGGGCCTGGGCGCCATCGCCGGCCCGATGGTGGCGTGGGGCGGCCACTACCACGTGTTCGGCACCGACCTCACCGGCAACGACGTGCTGTACCAGGCGCTGAAGAGCATCCGCACCGCCTTCGTCATCGGCACGCTGGCCACCGTGGCGACGCTGCCGCTGGCGGTGGGGCTGGGCATCGCGGCGGGCTACCTGCGCGGCTGGGCCGACGCGGCGATCCAGTACCTGTATACCGTGCTGTCCTCGGTGCCGAACGTGCTGCTGATCGCCGCGTGCGTGCTGATGGTGCAGCTGTTCATCGACCAGCGCGCCGAGCTGTTCGAGACCGGCGCCGAGCGCGCCGACGTCAAGCTGTTCTGGCTGTGCGCGGTGCTGGGGCTGACCGGCTGGGCCGGGCTGTGCCGGCTGCTGCGCGCCGAAACGCTGAAGCTGCGCGAGCTGGAATACGTGCAGGCGGCGATGGCCTTCGGCGTCACGCCGCTGCGCATCATGCGCCGCCACATCTTCCCCAACGTGGCGCACCTGATGCTGATCGTCACCGTGCTCGACTTCAGCGCGCTGATCCTGTACGAGGCGGTGCTGTCCTACGTCGGCGTGGGCGTGGACCCGTCGATGCACAGCTTCGGCGGCATGATCAACCTGGCGCGCAACGAGATGAGCCGCGACCCGCTGGTATGGTGGTCCTTCGCCGCGGCCTTCGTCTTCATGGTCACGCTGGTGCTGGCGGCCAACCTGTTCGCCGACGGCGTGCGCGACGCCTTCGACCCGCGCAGCCGGGTGCGGGGCTGACATGGCCCAGCCGATGCTGCAGCTGGATGAGCTGGTGGTCGAGCTGGCCGCCGATGCCGCGACCGTGCGTGTGCTCGACGGCATTTCGCTTTCGGTCGCGCGCGGCCAGACCTGCGCGCTGGTCGGCGAAAGCGGCTGCGGCAAGAGCCTGAGTGCGCTGGCGCTGCTGCGGCTGCTGCCCGAGGTGGCGCGCTTCGGCCCGGGCCGCGTGCTGCTCGACGGCGGCGACCTGCTGCAGTGGCCCGAGCAGGCGATGCGCGGCGTGCGCGGCGCGCGCATCGGCATGGTGTTCCAGGAGCCCGCGACCAGCCTGAACCCGGTGCTGCGCATCGGTGCGCAGCTGATCGAGGCGATCGAGCGGCACACGCCGCTGCGCGGTGCGGCGGCGCGCGCCCAGGCGCTGCAGTGGCTGCAGCGCGTGGGCATCGCGCAGGCCGAGCGGCGCATCGACGCGTACCCGTTCCAGCTGTCGGGCGGGCAGAAGCAGCGCGTGATGATCGCCATCGCGCTGGCCGGCGAGCCCGAGCTGCTGCTGGCCGACGAGCCGACCACCGCGCTGGACGCGACCACGCAGGCGCAGATCCTCGATCTGCTGCGCAGCCTGCAGCGCGAGCGGCACATGGCGCTGCTGCTGATCACGCACGATCTGGGGCTGGTGGCGGGCATGGCGCAGCGCGTGGCGTTGATGTACGCCGGGCAGATCGTCGAGGCCGCCGCATGCGACGCCTTTTTCGCCGCGCCGGCGCACCCCTACGCGCGCGCGCTGCTGCAGGCGCTGCCCGACGCGGCCCGGCGCGGCCAGCCGCTGCGCGCCATCGCCGGCACGGTGCCTGCGCCCGGGCAGCGTGTCGGCGGCTGCCGCTTCGCCGCGCGCTGCGCGCTGCGCATGCCGCGGTGCGACACACAAGCACCGCCGCTGCTGGATCTGCACGACGGGCGCCAGGTGCGCTGCTGGTTGCATGCGAGCGGCGGCGGCGCGAGCGCGGGGCAGGGCGGGCAGGGCGGGCAGGGCGCGCAGGGCGCGCAGGGCGCGCGGGGCGGGTACACCACGCAGCCGCAGCCGCAGCGGTCCGAGCCGATTGCCGCGGCGGCGCGAAGCAGCGCGTGCGACGCTGCGCCGGCCCCGCCGCTGCTGCAGCTGCGCGCGCTGAGTGTGTCGTACCGGGCAGGCTCGGGGCTGCTTCGGCGCGGCGCTGCGATCCCGGTGGTGCACGAGGCCGGCTTCGACATCGCACGTGCGCGCACGCTGGCGCTGGTGGGCGAGTCGGGCAGCGGCAAGACCACCATCGGCAAGGCGCTGGTGCAGCTGCTGCGCGGCCAGGCCATCGTGTCGGGGCAGGCGCTGCTGGACGGGCGCAACCTGTTCGAGCTGCAAGGCCCGGCGCTGCGCGCAGCGCGGCGCGAGGTGCAGATCGTGTTCCAGGATCCCTTCGCCTCGCTGAACCCGCGGCTGCGCGTGGCCGAGCTGATGGCCGAGGGCCTGCTGGCCTTGCGCCCGCAGCTGGACGCGCCGGCGCGCAGCGAACGCATCGCCACGCTGTGCACCCGCGTCGGCCTGCCGCTCGAGGCGCTGCAGCGCTACCCGCACGAGTTCTCCGGCGGCCAGCGCCAGCGCATCGCCATCGCGCGCGCGCTGGCGGTGCAGCCCAAGCTGCTGGTGCTGGACGAGCCGACCTCGGCGCTGGACGTGTCGGTGCAGGCGCAGATCCTGAACCTGCTGCGCGAGCTGCAGCGCGAGCTGGGGCTGGCCTACCTGTTCATCACGCACAACCTCGGCGTGGTCGAGTACCTGGCCGACGAGGTGGCGGTGCTGCGCGCCGGGCGCATCGTCGAGCACGGTGCCTGCGAGCAGGTGCTGCGCCGGCCGCAGCAGCCCTACACGCGCGAGCTGCTGGCGGCGGTGCCGCGTGTGCCATCGCAGCGTCGCGCAGCGTGAACACCCGGGCTCGATGGCTTGCTCGCCGGCCGGACAGGCGCCGCGACTGGCCGACAATGCGCACGCCGCGGCCGGGCTGACACGGCTGCCCCAGGAGCCCCCCGAACCGATGCACAAGACCAACGAACTGACCAAGGTTTCGATCTGGGCCGCCGCCGGCGGCGCGCTGCTGGGGGTATGGGCGCCGGGCGCCCACGCGCAACGCATCGAGATCACCGGCTCGTCGATACGCCAGCTCGCGGCCGAGTCGGCACTGCCGGTGACGGTGCTGCGCACCGACGAGCTGGCCAAGGCCGGCGTCACCAATGCCGAGCAGGCGATGTCGTTCATCACCTCGAACCAGTCGGGCGTGAACACCGCGCGCTCGGTGTCCAGCATGAACGGCGGCGCGGCCAACGCCGACCTGCGCGGCCTGGGCGCCGGGCGCACGCTGGTGCTGGTCAACGGCAAGCGGCTGGTGGCCAACTCCTACGACAGCGGCGAGGCGAGCGCGGTCGACCTCAACACCATCGCCTACGGTGCGGTCGAGCGCATCGAGGTGCTGAACGACGGCGCCTCGGCCATCTACGGCTCGGACGCCGTGGCCGGCGTGGTGAACTTCATCACGCGGCGCGACTACCAGGGGCTGACGCTGAACGGCGCGCTGTCGCAGCCCTTCGCCTCGGGCGGCGGGCAGGGCTACGACCTGGGCGCCACCGGCGGCGTCGGCGCGCTGGCCGAGCAGGGCTGGAACCTGTTCGGCAGCATCGGCTACCGCTGGCAAAAGGCGCTGCCGGCTTCGGCGCGTTCCTACGCCAGCACCGGCCACGTGCCCGGCCGCGGCCTGGAACTGCTGTCGCCGGTGACCTTCCCGGCCAACTACTACCAGGGCGCCTATACCTTCAACCCGTCGCTGCCGGGCTGCCAGCCGCCGTCGTCGCTGCCGGTGGCCGGCGCCGGCGACCCGAGTTGCGGTTTCGACTACAGCGCCTACGCCGACCTGGTGCCCAAGCAAACGCAGCTCAGCGCGCTGGCCAAGGGCAGTTACGCGCTGGACCGCGACAACACGCTGTCGCTGGAATATCTGCGCGGGCAAAACGAACTGAGCACCCGCATCGCGCCGACCAGCGTGTTCGTGCAGGGCCTGCCGCCCTCGAGCCCGTTCTATCCCGGCGGCGCCGGACTTGCCGGCGTGCCGGGTACGCCGGCCAATACCAGCCCGAACTTCGATCCGGCCAAGCCGCTGGACTACGTGGACTGGCGCACCACGGCCGCCGGCAGGCGCGAAGTCACGGTGGACAGCAGCGCCGACCGCTGGCTGCTCGACTGGGTCGGCAGCCACGGCGGCTGGGACTATTCGCTGGCGCTGCTGCAGTCGACCTCGAAGGTGCGCAACAGCTTCGACAACGGCTACGTCAACAGCGCGGGCATGAACGCGGGCGTGACCGGCGTGCCGCTGCCGGGCGGGCAGATGGCGCCGTGGCTGAACCCCTTCGGCGCGCAGACGGCCGCCGGCGCGGCCTTCATCGGCGCGCAGCAGATCACCGGCGTGCTGCAGCGCTCGCAAGGCACGCTGCGCGGCTTCAAGGCCGACGCCAGCAGCCCGATCGCCCGCCTGCCGTCGGGGCCGTTGACGATGGCGCTGGGCCTGGAGCACTACCGGGACGAGGTGGGCATCGCCAACGACACCGCGCGCATCGGGCAGGCCAGCGGCTCGGGGCTGGAAGGCGCGATCGACTCGTCCGGCTCACGCAGTTGGACCGGCGTGTTCGCCGAAGTCAACGTGCCGGTGCTGAAGGAGCTCGAGCTGAACCTGGCGCTGCGCTACGACGACTATTCCGACTTCGGCAGCACCACCAACCCCAAGGCGTCGTTGCGCTGGACCCCGAGCCCAGAGCTGATGTTTCGCGGCTCTTACAACACCGGCTTTCGCGCGCCTTCGCTGTACGACGTGCACGCGCCGGGGCAGACCACCTACACCTATTCGATCAGCCTGAGCGACCCGCTGCTGTGCCCCGGCGGCGTGGTCGACACCGCGGCCGGCGGCATCTACAGCCGCGACTGCAACACCTACTTCCAGCAAACGCTCGGCGGCAACCGGCAGCTGCAGCCGGAGTCTTCCACCGCCTGGAGCCTGGGGCTGGTGCTGCAGCCCGATGCGTCGTGGCTGCTCAGCGTGGACTACTGGAACTACGCGATCGACGACAGCATCGGCAACATCGGCGAAGACGCGATCTTCGCCGACCCGGTGAAATACGCGAACCGCATCGTGCGTTGCAGCCAGCTGCCGGCCAGCCAGCAGGGCAACTACAGCAAGTGCGGCGCCGGCTCCGGCGATCCGATCGCCTATGTCGACAACACCAAGGCCAACCTCGGCACCTACGAGACCAGCGGCATCGACATGGCGGCCTCGTGGCGCGGCCAGCCCGGCGAGTTCGGACGCTTCTTCGCCGGCTGGCAGGCGACCTACGTGCTGAACTACGAGTACCAGCTCGAGCCGGGCGGCGTCTTCAACAACAACCTGGGCACCTTCTTCAACGGCCGGCCGGTGTCGCGCTACCGCCAGGTGCTGAACCTGGGTTGGCAGCGCGACGAGTGGCTGCTCAACCTGGTCAACCGCTATTCGCGCGGCTATATCGACCAGAACGCGGTGGGACCGCAATACGCCAACACCGTGGCGGCGGTCAATACCTGGGACCTGGCGCTGAGCTGGAACGGGCTGAAGAACACGCTGCTCACCGCCGGCGTGACCAACCTGTTCGACCAGGACCCGCCGTTCTCGAACCAGGACGTCGGGCCGCCGTCGGGCTACGACTACCGCTTCGCCAACCCGATCGGGCGCGCGTTCCTGCTGCGCGCGGTCTATACGTTCTGATCGCACGCCGGGCTTGCCCGGCGGCTGGGCCTTCAGCCCAGCGCCGCGAGCGCGCGTTCGGTGATCTGCTCGACCGAGCCGGTGCCGTCGATCCTGCGGCAGCGCGGCGCCTGCGCGTCGCCGGTGGCGGCCCAGGCCGAGTAGTAGTCGACCAGCGGGCGCGTTTGCGACTGGTACACCTGCAGCCGCTTGCGCACGGTGTCTTCCTTGTCGTCGTCGCGCTGCACCAGGTCCTCGCCGGTGGCGTCGTCCTTGCCCGCCACCTTGGGCGGGTTGTACTTGACGTGGTAGGTGCGCCCCGACGGCAGGTGCGCGCGCCGCCCGCTCATGCGCTCGATGATGGCGGCGTCGGGCACGTCGATCTCGAGCACCACGTCGAGCTTGACGCCGGCCGTCTTCATCGCCTCGGCTTGCGGGAGGGTGCGCGGGAAGCCGTCGAACAGGAAGCCGTTTGCGCAGTCGGGCTGCGCGATGCGCTCCTTGACCAGGCCGATGATGATGTCGTCGCTGACCAGGCCGCCGCTGTCCATCACCTTCTTGGCCGCCTGGCCCAACTCTGTTCCGGCCTTGACCGCGGCGCGCAGCATGTCGCCGGTGGAGATCTGCGGTATGCCGTACTTGACGCAGATCTGCGTGGCCTGCGTGCCCTTGCCTGCGCCGGGGGCGCCCAGAAGGATGAGTCTCATGGAAGTGGCTTGCCTTTGCCGATGGCGGCGGGTGATGGAGGAAGATCGCGGCCGCGACGGCCTGGGGGGGGGCACCGGGCGCCGGGCACCGGGCGCCGCGAAATCTATCACGCGCGCCGTTGCGCAGGCCTTACAGCCGGCGTGCGGCTCCTGGGGCCGGCGCGCAGGGTCGGCCGCTGCGCCGACCGACGTTCAGCGAAACAGCGCGCGCACGCGTTCGAGGTCTTGCGGCGTGTCCACGCCGATGCCCGGCGCGGCCTGGCTGATATGCACCGCGATGCGCTGGCCGTGCCACAGCACGCGCAACTGCTCAAGCGCCTCGACCTGCTCCACGCCGGCGGGCGGCAGCTGCGGAAAGTCGCGCAGGAAACCGGCGCGGTAGGCGTACAGGCCCACGTGGCGCAGCGCCGGCGGCTGTTGCGGCAGCGCCTGCGGCGCAGCGTCGCGCCGCCACGGAATCGGGGCGCGGCTGAAGTACAGCGCACGCTGGCGCGCATCGAGCACCACTTTGACGATGTTCGGATCCAGGTAGTCGCCCAGCGTGGTGATCGGGTGGGCGGCGGTGGCGGCCACGCAGTCGTCGGCCGCGCGCAGCAGGTCGGCACATTGCCGGATCAGCTGCGGGTCGATCAGCGGTTCGTCGCCCTGCACGTTGACCACCACGGTGTCGCCATCCAGGCCCAGTTGCCCGCAGGCCTCGGCCAGCCGGTCGCTGCCGCTGGCATGGTCGGCGCGCGTCAGCAGCGCACGCACGCCGTGCGCCGCGCAGGCCTGCACGATGCGCGCGTCGTCGGCAGCCACCACCACCGCATCGGCGCCGGACCCGGCCGCGCGCTGCGCCACGCGCACCACCATCGGCAGCCCGCCGATGTCGGCCAGCGGCTTGCCCGGCAGGCGCGTGGACGCCATGCGCGCCGGGATCAGCACGACGAAGCTCACGGGCTCAGCCAGGTGTGCCGGCGCTCGCGTCCTGGTCGTCCAGGCTGCGCGCCTCGTGCTCGAGCATGATGGCGATGCCGTCCCTGATCGGGAAGCCCAGCCGGTCGGCGGGGCATTGCAGTTCGACCAGACGGTTGTCGGCGTCGCGCTGCGGGGCCAGCGCGCCCTTGCACAGCGGGCACACGAGGAGGTCCAGCAGGCGATGGTCAAGGCTCATGGTCGGCGTTCGGGGTGGGTTGCGGCGCCCGGGGCGCGCGCTGCAGGCGCCGCAGGTTGTCCAGCAGCGCGGCGCTGAAGGCCTCGGGCAGCCGGAAGTCTAGCGTCACGACCCAGATGCGCGTGGCGCCGTCGGCCGACGCGTCCAGCTTGACCGCGTCCTTCTCGGTCAGCACCACATCGGGCGTGTGGGCGGGCCACGGCAGAGGGTCGAAGCGGTAGTGGTCCCCCAGCGGCAGCGGTGTGATCTGCAGCCCGGCCTCGCGCAGCATGGCAAAGAAGCGCTGCGGCGCGGCCATGCCCGCGGCGGCCAGCAAGGGCCGGCCGCGCAGCGCCTCGAGCGCCGCCGGCTGCGGCGGCGCACCGGCCCACCAGTCGCGCAGCCGCACCGCGCCGCCCAGGCCGCGCTCGGCCATCGCACCGGGCCAGGGCGTGCTGGGCCGCGGCGCGTTGTACAGCACGTGGCTGTTCATCGGCACATGCGCCGGCATCGGTTGGCGCAGCGGCCCGGCGGGCAGCAAGGCCGCGTTGCCGATGCCGCGCTCGTCGAACACGATCAGCTGCACCTCGCGCGCCAGCGCCAGGTGCTGCAGCCCGTCGTCGGCGACCAGCACGTCGACCTCGGCGTGCGCGGCGCACAACGCGCGCGCCGCTTCGATGCGCCGCCGCGCCACCCACACCGGCACGCCGCTGCGGCGCCGGATCAGCAGCGGCTCGTCGCCGACCGCTGCAGCGGTGCTGGCGGCCGTGACTTCGTCCACGCCGCCGCCGCGACGGCCGTGGCCGCGCGAGATCACGCCGGGGCGCAAGCCGGCCTCGCGCAAGACGCGCAGCAGCGCGATCACCGTCGGCGTCTTGCCGGCGCCGCCGGCCACCAGGTTGCCCACCACGATCACCGGCACCGGTGCGTGTTGCGCGCGGCGCAGGCCCAGCGCATAGGCGGCACCGCGCAGTGCCAGCACCAGCCGGTACAGCACCGACAGCGGCCACAACAGCCAGGCCAGCGCGGTGCGCCGCTCGCGCCACCACAGCCGCGTCAATGCCGCTTCGATGCGGCCCACGCTCAGGGCGGGCCGCTGGGGTTCTGCGCGGCAAAGCTCAGCCGCGCCAGGCCGGCGCGGCGCGCCGCGTCGAGCACGTTGACCACCGACTGGTGCGTGGCCATGGCGTCGGCCGAGAGGATCAGCACGGTGTCGGTGCGGCCGGCCGCGGCGCTGCGCAGCTGTGCGCTCAGGGCTTCCACGTTGCGGCCATCCACCGGCTGGCGGTTCAACGTGGTGCGGCCGTCGCCCGCGATGGCCACGACGATCTCGTGCGGGCGTTCGCGCATCGGCTCGGCATCGGCCGCGGGCAGCTCGAGCCGCAGTTCGGTGAAGCGCGAGTAGGTGGTCGACAGCATCAGGAAGATCAGGATCACCAGCAGCACGTCGATGAACGGGATCAGGTTG
>CAYZGL010000005.1:0-42469 GCA_964477985.1 uncultured Rubrivivax sp.
GCACGCCACATACGCAACCGTACGTTCCCTAAGTTCCTGACCTATGAGTAAGTGCTGCGGCCGCTGCGGCCGCGGCGGCAGCGGCGGCAGCGGCGGCGGCTACGGCGCGCGCTGCGCTTCGAACTCCAGCGGCTTTTCGCTGCCGAAGCCGCCGCTGCTGTGCAGGCGCACGGCCAGCACCTCGTGCGGCGGCTGGCCGCGCAGCTCGATGGCGTAGGCGTGGGTCTCCTCGCGTGTCTCGTTGCCCATCGACGTCTGGCTGTGCGTCTGGAAGTGGATGTTCGGCCCTTCGATGCGCAGCTGCTCGATCGCGCGCGGGTAGCCCAGGAACCCGGCGCTGCCGGTGATCTCGCCGGCATGGCGCTTGAACTCGAAGCGTTCGTCGTGGCGGGCGCCCCAGCCGTAGCGTACCGGTGCGACCCACACGCCGATCAGACGCTCGGCGGTGCCGGGCGCGCCCGGTGCGCCCGGTGCCCCCGGTGCACTCGGCGACGGTGCACGCCACGTGCACCAGCCGCCCACCAGCGCGGCGGCCAGCAGCGCCGCACCCAGCGCCCAGGGCCACACGCGCCGGCGCTCGGCCAGGCCCAGCGCGGCCAGCAGGCGGCCGATGTCGGCGGCCCAGCTGGTGTCGCCCAGGCTCAGCGCGTGGCGCCGCGCCAGCGGCTGCAGCGGCGCGGGCAGTTCGGCCGCGCCGGGCATGCGTGCGCCGGGCAGCAACACCGGGATCACGCGGGCGCCGCTGTCCAGCGCCACCTGCACCTCCAGGCGCACGAAGTCGCGCGCGTCGTCGAGGCGGCGCGATCCCGACGCATCGCTGCCGGCCCAGCGCGGGCCGATCAGCACCAGCACCGCCTGCGCGCCCGCCAGCCGCTGGCGGATGGCTTGCTCGAAGTCGGCGCCCGGCGCGATGTCGATCACGTCGCGGAAGACGCTGCCGCGGCCCAGCCGCTGCTCCAGCGCTTCTTCCAGCCGCCCGGCATAACCCGCCGCGTCGTCGCGGCGGTAGGAGATGAAGACGCGTTCGCTGCCGCCCATGGCCTGGTCCGCGCCGGCGGCGTCTATCGGCCGCGCAGGAACAGCGCGTCCAGTTCCTTCAGCGTGATCTGGCGCCAGGTGGGGCGGCCGTGGTTGCACTGGTCGGCGCGCTCGGTGGCTTCCATTTGGCGCAGCAGGGCGTTCATCTCGGGCAGGCTCAGCCGGCGGTTGGCGCGCACCGCGCCGTGGCAGGCCATGGTGGCCAGCAGATCGTCGCGCGCGCGCTGCACCCGCTGGCTGGCATCGAGCTGTTCCAGATCGGCCAGCACCGCGCGCACCAGCGCGGCCAGGTCGGTGTCGCCCAGCGCGGCCGGGCGGCTGCGCAGCGCCAGCGTGGCCGCCGACAGCGGCGCCACGTCCAGCCCCAGCTCGAGCAGGGTGTGGGCGTGCTGCTGGGCGGTGACCATCTCGGCGGGCGTGGCGGCAAAGCTCAGCGGCAGCAGCAGCGGCTGCGCCTGCAGGGCCTGCCCGCCCAGCGCGGCCTTCAATTGTTCGTAGACCACCCGCTCGTGCGCGGCGTGCATGTCGACGATGACCAGGCCGTAAGCGTTCTCGGCCAGCACATAGGCGCCCGCCAGCTGCGCCAGCGCCTGGCCCAGCGGCTGCGCGTCGGGCGCGGGCGCGGGTGCGGCGGCGCCGGCGCTGCCCACACCCGCCGCCCATGGCGCCTCGGGTTCGCGTGCCTGCAGCGTGGTCTGCGCGCTCAGCGGCGCCAGCGCCTGCAGCGTCAGCCGCGTCTGCTCGGGCGTGGGCGGCGCGCGCCAAGGCGGCGCCGTGCAGGCCGCCGGCAGCGCCGCTGCGGCGCCGGCGGCGCACGCCTGTTGCGTGCCGTCGCCCGCCGCCGCACGCGTGGGCGCCAGTGTGTCCTGCGCCGCCTGGCGCAGCCCCTGGTGCAGCTCGCGCGCGTCGCGCAGCCGCACCTCGATCTTGGTCGGGTGCACGTTCACGTCGACCCGCGCCGGGTCGATGTCGATGAACAGCACATAAGCCGGCTGGCGCGCGCCGTGCAGCACGTCGTCGTAGGCCGAGCGCAGCGCGTGCGCCACGGTGCGGTCGCGCACAAAGCGGCCGTTGACGTAGACGTACTGCTGGTCGGCGCGCGCGCGCGCGGCGTCGGGCAGCCCGATGCGGCCGTGCACGCCGATGCCGCCGAAGCGGTGGCGCAGCGGCCGGCTGTGGGCGACGAAGTCCTCGCCCAGCACGTCGCGCAGCCGCTGCTCGGGCGCGGCCGCGCGCCACTGCGCCGCCAGCTTGCCGTCGTGCCACAGCGCGAAGCCGACTTCGGGCCGTGCCAACGCGTGGCGGCGCAGCGCCTCCAGGCAGTGCGCGGCCTCGGTGGCGTCGGACTTCAGGAACTTGCGCCGCGCCGGCGTGCTGAAGAACAGCTCGCGCACTTCGACGCTGGTGCCTACCGCGCGCGCCGCCGGGCTCAGCTCGCCGCTGCGCGCATCGAGCCGGGTGGCGTGGGCGGCACCGCCGCTGCGGCTGGCCAGGCTCAACTCCGATACCGACGCGATGGCGGCCAGCGCCTCGCCGCGAAAGCCCATCGTGGCCACGCTTTCCAGATCGGCCAGCGAGCCGATCTTGCTGGTGGCATGGCGCTTCAGCGCCAGCGCCAGCTCGTGCGCCGGGATGCCGCCACCGTCGTCCTCGACCACGATGCTGCGCACGCCGCCGGCACCCAGCCGCACGTTGATCTGCGTGGCGCCGGCGTCCAGCGCGTTGTCGACCAGCTCGCGCACCACCGAGGCCGGGCGCTCGACCACTTCACCGGCCGCGATCTGGCTGACCAGCTCGTCCGGCAATTCGCGGATGGCGCGGCGCGGCGCGGGCTCGAGCACGGCGTTCATCGCGGCATTGTAGGAAGCGCCCTGTGGCGCTGGCGCCGGCCCGGCCCGGCGCGGCGCCGCAAGCGGGGCTGGGCGGCGCCGCGGCGGGCTGCACCAGCGCGGCGCCTCGTTCGGCCAGCAATTCGCGCCGGACCGAACGGTGGCAGTG
This sequence comes from uncultured Rubrivivax sp., assembly GCA_964477985.1. Lineage (GTDB taxonomy): Bacteria > Pseudomonadota > Gammaproteobacteria > Burkholderiales > Burkholderiaceae_C > Rubrivivax. The sequence goes on from CAYZGL010000005.1 coordinate 3,037, forward strand.
CGCTTCGTTGCCGCAGCCGCAGCCGACCGCGAAGTTCGTGTATCGCGCCGGCAGCGCCAGCAGCGCCAGCAGCGCGATCGTGTGCGCAGGTTCGGGCGCGGCCATCTCGGTGCAGCAGCGGCGCACGAAGGCCTGCGATTGCGCCGCATCGCGGTGCCGCATGGCGCCGAACGCGCCGTGTTCAGCCTGCGCCGTCGATCTGCACCAGCTTGCGCCGCGCCGTGGCGCCGCTCTTGATGCGCACGGCCGACTTCGCGCAGCCGAAGTGCTTCGCCACCAGCGCGATCAGCTCGGCATTGGCCTGGCCGTCCACCGGCGCGGCCTTCAGCTGCGCCAGCCAGCAGCCGTCGTCGCTGCGGCTCAGCGTGCTGCTGTGCGCACGCGGCTTGACTGTGACTTCGATCAGCCGGCGCGTCGCGCTGGCGGGTGTCGGCGTGACGCGTTTCATCGCGCGGCAGCAGCCGGCGGCCGGCAACGGCCGCAATTCACGCCAGCAACTGCCGGGGTGTGTCGGCGCTGACGGATCTCACGTTTGTTTACAGGGCGGGCCGCCGCCCTGATTAGAGTCGCGCCTCGCTCGAGTTTCAGGGCGAATGACTGCGGACGGTTGATGAAGCACATCTTGCATTCCCTGGTGCTGGCGGCGGCGGCGCTGCCGGCGTTGGCGTGGGCCCAAGTATCGGCGCCGGCCGTGCCGCAAGGCAGCGGCGCGGCGGCCAGCGCGCCGCGAACGCTGCGCGCGCATCCGGCCAAGCGGGCGTTCCCGCAACTGCAACTGCCGGAGCCCCGCGCGCAGGGCCAGCGCGCGATCGATGCGCTGGGCGACCGCCTGGCCGACGTGGCCGACTGGTACGGCAAGTCGCCCGACGAGCTGCGCGCGCTGCTGCTGCGCGACCGCCGGCTGAAGGTCGACCAGCGCGGCCGCCTGCTGGTGGTCGAGGAACTGGACGAGCCGCTGCCGGTCACCCGGGCGCCGGATCGCCGCGCCACCGGGCCGATGGCGGCGCCGGCGGCAGGAGCGGGGGCAGGGGCGGCCTCGGGCCTGCTCAGCGGCGAACTGGCGCCGCTGGACCAGACCTTCAAGCTGCACAGCCGCGCCGGTGCGGCGCGCACGGTCTACCTCAATTTCCAGGGCGCGCAGCTGGCCGGCACCGCGTGGAACGGCAGCGGTGGCACGCTGAACGCGCTGCCCTTCGACCTGGACGGCATTCCAGGTTCCTTCAGCAGCGCCGAACTGGAGCGCATCCAGTACATCTGGCAGCGCGTGGCCGAGGATTACGCGCCGTTCGACGTGGACATCACCACCGAAGCACCCAGCCCCGAACAGTTGAGCCGCAGCACGGCGTCGGACGGCGTGTTCGGCACCACCGTGCTGGTCACCAGCCGCACCGGCGTGTACAGCTGCAGCTGCGGCGGCGTGGCCTACATCGGCATCTTCGACGACACGTCGGAGTTCTACAAACCGGCGCTGGTGTTCTACGACGCGCTGGGCGGCGGCAACGAGAAATACGTGGCCGAGGCGGTGTCGCACGAAGCCGGGCACAACATGGGGCTGCAGCACGATGGGTTTTCCGGCGGCAGCTATTACGGCGGCCACGGCAGCGGCGCCACCGGCTGGGCGCCGATCATGGGCGTGGGCTACTACCAGCCGCTGGTGCAGTGGAGCAAGGGCGAATACGCCACCGCCACCAACGTGCAGGACGACTACGCGGTGATGGCCACCAACGGCTTGCCGCTGCGCGCCGACGACCATGCCAATTCGGCGGGCAGCGCGACGCGGCTGACGGGCAGTGCGTCCGGGGGCATCGTCAGCCTGTACAGCGAGGGCGTGATCGAGCGGCCCGGCGATGTCGACTGGTTCGGCTTCGACAGCGCGGCGGGCACGATCACTTTCAATGTGTCGCCGGCGGCGCGCTCGCCCAACCTGGACGTGCTGCTCGAGCTGCGCGACGGCGCCGGCAACCTGCTGGCCAGCGCCAACCCCGGCGATGCGTTGCCGGCGGCGCTCAGCCATGTCGCGGCGTCGGCGGGCAGCTATTTCGTCACGGTGCAAGGCGTGGGCAAGGGCGACCCGGCCGTCGACGGCTACAGCAACTACGGCAGCGTGGGCCAGTACGCACTGTCCGGCAGCGTGCCTGCCGCCGCAGGCCAGCCGCCGGTGGCGGCGATCAGTGCCAACCCCGGCAGCGGCATCGTGCCGCTCAGCGTGGCCTTCTCCGGCAACGGTTCGTCGGACCCCGATGGCAGCATCGTCGCCTACGAATGGACGTTCGGCGACGGCTCGGCGCCGGTGGGCGGCAGCAGCGCCAGCCATGTCTACAGTGTGGCCGGCAGCTACACCGCGACGCTGAAGGTCACCGACTCCAGCGGCCTGAGCGCGACGCGCAGCCTGACGATCACCGCGCAGCCGCAGGCGGTGACACCGCGCATGGGCGTGGCCGACATCGCGATGAGCCTGAGTGTCAACCGCAGCGGCAGTGCCCAGGCCAGCGCGGCGGTGACGGTGCGCGATGCCGACGGCAGGCCGGTGCCGGGGGCCACCGTCAGCGGCAAATGGAGCGGCCTGGTCGCGGGCAACGCCAGCGCGGCCAGCGCCAGCAACGGGCTGGCCAGCCTGGTGTCGCCGCGGACGAAGAAGTCGGGCACCTTCGTCTTCACCGTCACCGGCATCAGCCTGAACGGCTACACCTACCAGCCGAGCCTGAACGCCGAGAGCTCCGACTCGATCACGCGCTGAAGCCGCGCCGCAGCCGTTGGCCCTGCCAGCGGCTGCGGCGGCTCCAGGCGCGTGCGCAGCGGCGACAATCCCGCCATGAGGATCGATTTCGTCTCCGACGTGGCCTGCCCGTGGTGCGCGGTGGGGCTGAATGCGCTCGAGCAGGCGCTGCGCCGCATCGGGCCGCAACTGCAGGTGCAACTGCACTTCCGGCCCTTCGAGCTGAACCCGCAGATGCCGCCGCAGGGTGAAGACCTGGTCGAGCACCTGGCGCGCAAATACGGCGCCTCGCCCGAGCAGCTGGCGGCCACGCACGACACCTTGCGCCAGCGCGGCGCCGAGGTCGGCTTCGAGTTCGGCCCGCGCGATCGCATCTGGAACACCTTCGATGCGCACCGGCTGCTGCATTGGGCCGGCCTCGAAGGCAAGCAGCGCGAGCTGAAGCATGCGCTGCTGGCGGCGTACCACACGCAGGGGCTGAACCCGGGCGCGCCCGAGCTGCTGTTGCGGCTGTGCGCCGAAGTCGGGCTGGACGCGGCGCGCGCCGGCGCGATCCTGGCCAGCGGCGACTATGCGAGCGAGGTGCGCGACAGCGAGCGCCGCTGGCAGGAGTTGGGCATCCACTCGGTGCCTTCGGTGGTGATCGACGGGCGTCACCTGATCCAAGGCGGCCAGCCCGCCGAAGCCTTCGAGCGCGCGCTGCGCCGGCTGATGCCGGCGGCATGAGCGGGTGCCGGCAGGCACGGGCCCTGGCGTAGGCCGCGCTGCCTGCCTTCTTGCCTTCTTGCCTGCTTGCGCCAACGCAAAGCATGCCGCGTTGCTTCACCCCGGGCTCATCCACCGGTCCGATACTGCGCCGACCATGAACGCTGCCTTGCCGACGATGAACCCGTGGCTGTGGTCCCAGACCCTGGGCGAAACCTTCGCTGCCGGCCTCGACCCGCAGGGCGTAGGGCGGCTGCAGCGCGAGCGGCGGCTGCGTGCACTGCTGGCCGCAGCGCACGAGGGTTCGCCGCTGTACCGCGAGCGGCTGGGGCCGCAGCGCGGCGGCACGCCGGTGCTGGCGAGCCTGGCGCCGGTGGACAAGGCCGAGCTGATGCAGCGCTTCGACGACTGGGCCACCGACCGGCGCATCACCCGCGCCGGCGTCGACGACTTCCTCTCCGACGTGGCGCGTGTGGGCGACGCCTACCTCGGCCGCTATCTGGTGTGGACCAGCTCGGGCACCAGCGGCGAGCCCGGCATCTTCGTGCAGGACGAGGCCGCGCTGGCCGCCTTCGACGCGCTGGACCTGCTGCGTTTTCGCGGCCTGGGGCTGGGGGCGATGCCGGCGGCGGTCTTCGCCCCGGGCCAGCGTTACGCCTATGTCGCCGCCACCGGCGGGCACTTTGCGGGCATCGCCAGCATCGAGCGGCTGCGCCGCATCGGCGACAGTGCGGCACTGCTGGCGCCGTGGCTGCGCCCGCAGGTGCGCAGTTTTTCGGTGCTGCAGCCGCTGGGCGAGCTGCTGCGCGAACTGCAGGACTTCGCGCCGACGGTAATGATCAGCTACCCGAGCTGCGCCGACCTGCTGGCACAGGCCGCGAGCGCGGGCCGGCTGGCCTTGAAGCTGCAGGAGGTCTGGGTCGGCGGCGAGCAGCTGTCGGCCGAGCAGCGCCAGCGCATCGTCAGGACCTTCGGTTGCCGCTTGCGCAACAACTACGGCGCCTCGGAGTTCTTCTCGATCGCCTGGGAGTGCGCGCATGGCGCGATGCACCTGAACGACGACTGGCTGATCGCCGAGCCGGTGGACCGCGACGACCGGCCGGTGCCGGCCGGCGAGGCTTCGCACGCGCTGTTGCTGACCAACCTGGTCAACCGCACGCAGCCGCTGCTGCGCTACCGGCTGAGCGACAGCCTGCGCGTGCTGAGCGGGCGCTGCGCCTGCGGCAGCGGCTTCACGCGCATCGAGGTGCAGGGCCGTGCCGACGACACGCTGGCGCTGTGCGACCCCTTCGGGCGCGAGGTGCGGCTGCTGCCGCTGGCGCTGATGACGGTGATCGAGGAGGGCGCGCAGCTGACGCAGTTCCAGCTGGTGGCGAGCTCGCCGCAGTGCCTGGACCTGCGGCTGGACAAGGAAGTGGCCGACGCCGACGCGGCCTTCGAGCGCGCCCGCGGCGCGTTGCTGGGTTTCCTGCAGCAGCAAGGGCTGGGCAACGTGCAGGTGCAGCGCTGCTACGCCGGGCTGCAGGCGCATCCGCGCAGCGGCAAGCTCAGCCGCGTGCTGACGGCCTGACCCGCGCCGGGCGCGTCGGCCGGGCGCTTTCGACTGGCGCGGTGGCACGGGCGTTGACCTGGGTCAAGCCGGCTTTGCGGCGCGCGCTCACATTACGCCCATCCCGCCAAGGCGGCGGGCCGCCTTGCCCCCGCGCCCGCCCGATCGCGTACCGGCCAGGCCCAGGCCGGGCCGGCCGCCGTCATCGAAAGCTTGCGCCATGAAATCCGATTCGCGCCGCACCCTGATGCAGCAGACCTATGCGCTGGTGCTGGCCGGCGGCCGCGGCGCCCGGCTGTGCCAGCTCACCGACCACCGCGCCAAGCCGGCGGTGCCCTTTGCCGGCACCATGCGCATCATCGATTTCGCGCTCAGCAACTGCGTCAACTCGGGGCTGCGGCGCATCGGCGTGCTCACGCAGTACAAGGCGCAAAGCCTGATCCGCCACGTCGATCGCAGCTGGGGCTTCCTCGAGGCCAGCCTGGGCGAGTACGTGGACATCGTGCCGGCGCAGCAGCGGCACGACGAGCGCTGGTACACCGGCACCGCCGATGCCGTGTACCAGAACCTGGACATCCTGCGCGAGTCGCAGCCGAAGCACGTGGTCGTGCTCGGCGGCGACCACGTCTACAAGATGGACTACGGCGTGATGCTGGCCGAGCACGTCGAGCGCGGCGCCGACATGAGCGTCGCGTGCCTGCAGGTGCCGCTGGAAGAGGCCAGCCAGCTGGGCGTGATGTCGGTCGATGCCCGCGACCGCATCGTCGCCTTCGACGAAAAACCGGCGCGTCCTGCGCCGTTGCCGGGCCGGCCCGGGCATGCGCTGGCCAGCATGGGCATCTACGTGTTCGACGCCGACTTCCTGGTGCACGAGCTCGAGCGCGACGCGGCCGACGCGCAGTCCAGCCACGATTTCGGCAAGGACCTGATCCCGCGGCTGGTGGGCGAAGCGCACGTGCACGCGCACCGCTACGAGAACAGCTGCGTCAACATGGCCGGCGACCGGCCCTACTGGCGCGATGTCGGCACGCTGGACGCCTACTGGGAGGCCAACCTCGACCTGACCACGGTGGTGCCCGAGCTGAACCTGTACGACCAGGACTGGCCGATGCTCGGCCGCCAGCCGCACCACCCGCCGGCGAAGTTCGTGTTCGACGATGCCGGCCGGCGCGGCATGGCGATCGACTCGCTGGTGGCGGGCGGCTGCATCGTCAGCGGCGCGCTGCTGCGCCGCTCGATCCTGTTCACCGGCGCGCGCGTGGCCGAAGGCAGCGTGATCGAGGACGCGGTGGTGCTGCCGCAGGCGCAGATCGGCCGCGGCGTGCGGCTGCGCCGCTGCATCGTCGACAAACGCTGCGTGCTTCCCGACGGCTTGCAGGTGGGTTTCGACGTGCACCGGGACCGCGAGCGCTTCCACGTCACCGAGCGCGGCATCGTGCTGATCACGCCGGGGATGCTGGGCGCGGCGTAGCGCGGCGCCGCGTGCCGTTGTGCCGTTGGCGCGCCGCCGACCCGCCCTGCGCCGCCGCGGTCTTCAGCCGGCTTCGCGCACCATGTCGATCGCCCCGCACGGGCATTCGGCGGCGCAGATGCCGCAACCCTTGCAGTAGTCGTAGTCGAAGCGGAAGCGCCGTCCCGCACCGAGCTTGATGACCGCGTTGTCGGGGCACACGCCGTAGCAGTTGTCGCACTCGAAGCAGTTGCCGCAGCTCAGGCAGCGCCGCGCCTCGAACAGCGCGTTGTCGGCGCTCAAACCGCCCTGCACCTCGTCGAAGCTGCTGCTGCGCCGCGCCAGATCCAGCTGCGGGCGCATGGTCTTGGGTGCGTCGCTGTAGTACCAGGGGTTCAGCCGCTCGAAGCTGGCCGGCGCGTGCTTCGCCGCGGCTTGCACGGGCGCACCGCGCAGCCAGGCGTCGATGTGCCGCGCCGCCTTCTTGCCGTGCCCGATGGCCACGGTGACGTTGCGCTCGGCGGGCACCATGTCGCCGCCGGCGAAGATGCCGGGGTGGCCGGTCATCAGCGTGGCCGCATCGACCTGCACCACGCCGTCCTTCATCTGCAGGCCGGACACGCCGCGCAGCAGCGACAGGTCCACGTCCTGCCCCAAGGCCAGCACCAGGCTGTCGGCCTGCAGCGTCTCGAATTCACCGGTGGGCTGCGGCCAGCCCTGTGCGTCCAGCGCCATCTTCTCGATCGTCAGCGCACCGTCGCCGCCTTGCCCGCGGATGCTCGACAGCCACTTCACCAGCACGCCTTCGTCGAGCGCCTCTTCCAGCTCGAGGTCGTGCGCCGGCATCTTCTCGCGGGTGCGGCGGTAGACGATGATGGCTTCGGTCGCGCCCAGGCGCTTGGCGGTGCGCGCCACGTCGATGGCGGTGTTGCCGCCGCCGTAGACGACCACACGCCGGCCCAGCATCGGCTTGTCGGCGCCTTCCATGCTGCGCAGCAGCGACACCGCGTCGAGGATGCGCGAACCGTCCTTCGCCGGGATGGAAGTGCGCTTGCCGATGTGCGCGCCCACCGCCAGGAAGGCGGCGTCGAAGCCGCCTTGCTGCATCGTGCGCATCAGGTCGGCCACCTTGTGCTCCAGCCTCAGGCGCACGCCGAGGCCGACGATGCGCTGCAGCTCGGCGTCGAGCACCTCGCGCGGCAGCCGGTACTTGGGGATGCCGAAGCGCATCATGCCGCCGGCCTTGGGGCCGGCTTCGAGCACCGTCACCGCGTGGCCCCGCTGGCGCAGGTGGTAGGCGGCCGACATGCCCGAAGGCCCGGCGCCGACCACCAGCACGTGCTTGCCGCTGTCGGGCGCGGGCGGGTCGAAGCGCCAGCCGTGCTGCAGCGCCTGGTCGCCCAGGAAGCGCTCGACCGAGTTGATGCCCACCGCCGCGTCCAGCCGCGCGCGGTTGCACACGCCTTCGCAGGAGTGGTAGCACACGCGCCCCATCACCGCGGGCAAGGGGTTGTCGCGCACCAGATGGCGCCAGGCGCGTTCGTAGTCGCCGCCTTCGGCGTGGTACAGCCAGCCCTGGATGTCCTCGCCGGCGGGGCATTGCGCGTTGCACGGCGGCAGCCGGTCGACGTAGACCGGGCGTTCGGTGCGCCAGCTGCCGGTCTTGTTGGCCAGCGACGAACCCGGGTCCAGCGTGATCGCGAAGGGCTTGCGCATCGTCATGCCGCCGTCTGCTCGCCCGTGCGTTCGCCCGTGCGCTCGTCCGTGCGTTCGTCCAGCAGGCCGAAGCGGCGGATGTTGTGGTCGGCCTGCGCCTGGATGCGCGCCAGCGCGTCGGTGCCGCCGGCACCGTCGGCGAACAGGTGCGCAAAGCGCTTCTGCGGCCGCAGGTAGTCGGCCACCGGCACGCGGCGGCGGATCTTGCCGACCGCGGTGATTTCGCCGCGCTCGGCCTCGAACACCGGGAACAGGCCGCATTCGCGCGCCAGCCGCGCCAGCGCGATGGTGTCGCGGCTGGCCGCGCCCCAGCCCAGCGGGCACGGCACCAGCACGTGCAGGTAGCGCGCGCCGTGCAGGCCCATCGCTTTTTCGACCTTGGCCTCCAGGTCGTGCAGCTCGGCCACGGTGGCGGTGGCGACGTAGGGGATCTCGTGCGCCATGGCGATCAGCGGCAGCTTCTTGCCCTGGCCGAAGGCGGCCCCCGGGGCGTCGCCCACGGCCATCGTGGTGGCGGTGCGCGCCGCCGGCGGCGTGGCGCTGGAGCGCTGCACGCCGGTGTTCATGTAGCCCTGGTTGTCGTAGCAGATGTACAGCACGTCGTCGTTGCGCTCGAACATGCCCGACAGGCAGCCGAAGCCGATGTCGGTGGTGCCGCCGTCGCCGCCCTGGGCGATGACGCGCACGCCGCTGCGACCCCCTTTGAGCGCTTTGACCTTCAGCGCCGCCGCGATGCCGGTGCCCACCGCGGCGGCGTTGCCGAACAGGCTGTGGATCCACGGCAGCTGCCAGCTGGTTTCGGGGTAGGGCGTGGAGAACACCTCCAGGCAGCCGGTGGCGTTGGCGGCGATCAGCTTGCCGCCGCTGGCGCGCAGCGCCGCGTCGACCGCATAGCGCGCGCCCAGCGCTTCGCCGCAGCCCTGGCAGGCGCGGTGGCCGCTGTTCAGCGCGTTGGCGCGCTCGGTGCTGGCCTGCACGCTGCGCTGCTCGGGTGCGAGCAGCCGGTTGCCGACGGTGAAGGTGCCGGTTTGGTAGAACTTGACGGGCTGGCTCATCAGTTCACCTTCGACGCCACCGTGCCTACGTCGCGCAGCAGGTTCTCGGCGGTCGGTCCGCTGCGCCGCATCTGTGCCTCGCGCTCGAGCTGACGGTTGACGATGCGCCAGTCCAGGTCGAGAAAGCTCAGTGGCGGCAGCTTGTCGGCCAGCGCCTCCAGCAGCATGCGCGTCAGCGAGGCGCGCGTGATCGCACGCCCACCCAGCCCGGCCACGACCGTGCAGCCGCGCAAGCTCAGCCCCGACAGCGCCAGGCGCACGTCGGTGGACACCACGCCGCCGAGCCCGACCGAGAAGCTCTTTTCCAGCACCACCACGCGCTGCGCGCCCTGCAGCGCTTCGCGCACCGCGGCCAGCGGAAACGGGCGGAACGAGGTGATGCCCAGCACGCCGATGCGCCGGCCGTCGCGCCGCAGTTCGTCCACCGTCTCGCGCAAGGTGCCCAGCACCGAGCCCAGCGCGACGACCACCGTGTCGGCGTCGGCCAGGTGGTAGCCGCGCAGCAACCCGCAGGTGTTGCGCCCGAAGCAGCGCTGGAACTCCTCGGCCAGCTGCGGAATGCGCTGCAGCGCCTGCAACTGCTTGGCGTGCGCCAGGTAGCGCACTTCCATGAAGGCCTCGGGCCCGACCATCGCGCCGATCGACACCGGCTCGTCCACGTCGAGCAGCTGGCGCGGTTCGTACGGCGGCAAGAAGGCGTCGACCTGCGCCTGCGCAGGCATGTCCACCTGTTCGAAGGCATGGGTGAGGATGAAGCCGTCCATGCACACCATCACCGGCATGCTCAGCTCCTCGGCGAGGCGGAAGGCCTGGATGTGCAGGTCCAGCGCCTCCTGGTTGTGCGCGGCGAACAGCTGGATCCAGCCGCAGTCGCGCTGGCTCATGCTGTCGCTGTGGTCGTTCCAGATGTTGATCGGCGCGCCGATCGCGCGGTTGGCTACCGTCATCACGATCGGCAGGCCCAGGCCGCTGGCGTTGTAGACCGCCTCGGCCATGAACAGCAGGCCCTGGCTGGCGGTGGCGGTGTAGGCGCGCGCGCCGGCGGCACTGGCGCCGATGGCCACGCTCATGGCGGCGAATTCGCTTTCGACGTTGATGAACTCGCAAGGCGCCAGCGTGCCGCTTTTCACCAGTTCGCCCAGGCCCTCGACGATGTGCGTCTGCGGGCTGATCGGGTAGGCGCAGATGACTTCGGGGCGGCACAGCGCCACGGCTTCGGCCACCGCGCGCGAGCCTTCAATCTGCCGGATCATGAGCCAGATCCTCCATCTCGCGGCGCACGAAGCGATAAGCCTCGGCCGCCGCGGCGGCGTTGGCGTCGGCGAGCTTGCCGCTGAACTTGCAGGCGATCGCATGCGCCACCGCGTCCAGTGCGATCAAGCCCGTCAGCGCGGCAAATCCGCCCAGCAGCGCCGCATTCGGCAGCGGGCGGCCCAGCTGGCGCAGCGCGATCTCGGTGGCCGGCACGGTGGCGAGCCGCTCGCGGCGGTGGCGCTGCTCGATCTCGGCCAGGCCCAGCGCGGCGAAGTCGTGGCGGCTGTTGATCAGCACCCAGCCGTCGGGCTTCAGGCCCTGGAACACGTCGACCTGGTGCAGCAGTGTCGGGTCCTGCACGATCAGCACGTCGGGCTCGAGGATCGGCTCGCGCAGCCGGATGTCGTGCTCGGCGATGCGGCAAAAGGCCACCACCGGCGCGCCGCTGCGCTCGGAGCCGAAGCTGGGGAAGGCTTGCGCGTGGCGGCCCTGCGCGAAGGCGGCCAGCGACAGCATCTCGGCCGCCGACACCACCCCTTGGCCACCGCGACCGTGAATACGGATCTGCAGCATGCTGCGCTTTCGTCGAGCTGTGCCGCGCATTCTTCGGCCGGCACGGCGCGGGCGTCTTGCGCCGCGTCAACCGCGGCCCGGTCCAGGCGCAGCGGCCGCCGCGCTTGACCGCCCTCAAGCCGCGCCGCAGCGGCGGCGGTCAAGATGTGCGCCCGCCCGCGGCCCCTTCCACCGCAGCCGCGTGCGCGCACCACCGTGAGGGCCTTCAGCACCATGACCACCGCACATCCCTACGTCTACCTGTTCGGCCCGTCGTGCACCGACGGCAGCGCGGCAATGAAGAACCTGCTCGGCGGCAAGGGCGCCAACCTGGCCGAGATGTGCCGCTTGGGCATCACCGTGCCGCCGGGCTTCACCGTCAGCACCGAGGCCTGCACGGTGTTCACCGAACAGGGCCGCGACGCCGCGCTGGCGCTGATCGACGCCCAGGTGCGCGACGGCGTGGCCTTCGTCGAGCGCGAGATGGGCAAGCGCTTCGGCGACGCCGCCGACCCGCTGCTGCTGTCGGTGCGCTCGGGCGCGCGCGCGTCGATGCCCGGCATGATGGACACGATCCTCAATCTCGGGCTGAACGACGTCGCGGTCGAGGGCCTGGCGCGCAAGACCGGCAACGCGCGCTTCGCCTGGGACAGCTACCGCCGCTTCATCCAGATGTACGGCGACGTGGTGATGGGCCTGAAGCCGGCGTCCAAGGAGGAGCACGACCCCTTCGAGGTGGTGATCGACACGCTCAAGCAAAGCCGCGGCGTCAAGCTGGACACCGAGCTGGACACCGCCGACCTGCAGGAGCTGGTGGCGCGCTTCAAGGCGCTGATCCGTGCACGCGTGGGCCGCTACTTCCCCACCGACCCGTGGCAGCAGCTGTGGGGCTCGGTGGTGGCGGTGTTCGAGAGCTGGAACAACGAACGCGCGCGCGTCTACCGCGAGCTGAACGACATCCCGCAAAGCTGGGGCACGGCGGTCAACGTGCAGGCGATGGTGTTCGGCAACCTGGGCGAGTCCAGCGCCACCGGCGTGGCCTTCACGCGCGACGCCGGCACCGGCGAAGACGTGTTCAACGGCGAGTTCCTGGTCAACGCGCAGGGCGAGGACGTGGTCGCCGGCATCCGCACGCCGCAGCAGGTGTCGCTGCTGGGCTCGCGGCGCTGGGCCGAACTGGCGCAGGTGAGCGAGGACGAACGCGCCAACAAGTACCCGTCGCTGGAAGAGTTGATGCCCGAGCTGTACCGCCAACTGCTGCAGGCCGAGACGGCGCTGGAGAACCACTTCAAGGACATGCAGGACCTGGAGTTCACGATCCAGCAAGGCAAGCTGTGGATGCTGCAAACGCGCAACGGCAAACGCACCGGCGCGGCGATGGTGCGCATCGCGATGGAGATGCTCGAGCAGGGCATGATCGACGAGCCCACCGCGCTGCAGCGCGTGGTGCCTGAGCGGCTCAACGACCTGCTGCACCCGGTGTTCGACCCGCAGGCGCTGCAGCGCGCCGAGGTCATCGCACGCGGCCTGCCGGCCAGCCCCGGCGCGGCCAGCGGCCAGATCGTGTTCCATGCCGACGAGGCCGACGCCTGGGCGCGGCAGGGCAAGGCGGTGATCCTGGTGCGCCAGGAAACCTCGCCCGAGGACCTGCGCGGCATGAGCGTGGCCCAAGGCATCCTCACCGCGCGCGGCGGCATGACCAGCCACGCCGCGGTGGTGGCGCGCGGCATGGGCAAGTGCTGCGTGTCGGGCGCCGGCGCGGTGCACGTCGACCCCAAGGCGCGCACCATGACGATCGGCGAGCGCCGCTTTGCCGAGGGCGACTGGTTGTCGCTGAACGGCTCCACCGGCGAGGTCTACGCCGGGCAGATCGCCACGCGCGAGGCCGAGCTCAGCGGCGACTTCGGCAAGCTGATGGCGCTGGCCGAGCGCCACAAGCGCATGGAAGTGCGCGCCAACGCCGACACCGCGGAAGAAGCGCGCACCGCGCGCCGCTTCGGTGCCAGCGGCATCGGCCTGGCCCGCACCGAACACATGTTTTTCGAGGGCGAGCGCATCCATGCGGTGCGCGAGATGATCCTGGCCGACGACGAAGCCGGGCGGCGCAAGGCGCTGGCCAAGCTGCTGCCGATGCAGCGCGCCGACTTCGAAGGCCTGTTTCGCGAGATGGACGGTCTGCCGGTGACGATCCGCCTGCTCGACCCGCCGCTGCACGAGTTCGTGCCGCACGACGAGGCCGGGCAGCAGGTGATGGCGCAGCGCCTGGGCGTGCCGCTGGCGAAGATCCGCCTGCGCGTCGAGGAGCTGGCCGAGTTCAACCCGATGCTCGGCCACCGCGGCTGCCGCCTGGGCATCAGCCACCCCGAGATCACCGAGATGCAGGCGCGCGCGATCTTCGAGGCCGGCTTGAACATGCAGGCGCAGGGGGTGCACGTGCGCTGCGAGATCATGGTGCCGCTGGTGGGCACGGTGCGCGAGTTCGACGCGCAGGCCGCGGTGATCCGCGGCGTGGCCGCACAGGTCTTCGCCGAACGCGGCGCGGCGCTGCCCTACCTGCTGGGCACGATGATCGAAACACCGCGCGCCGTGCTGGTGGCCGACAGCATCGCGCGCCAGGCCGAGTTCTTCAGCTTCGGCACCAACGACCTGACGCAGATGACGCTGGGCTTCTCGCGCGACGATGCCGGGCGCTTCCTGCCCGGCTACCTGAAGCAGGGCATCTACGAGCACGACCCCTTCCGCAGCATCGACGCCAAGGGCGTCGGGCAACTGGTGCACATGGCGGTGCAAAAGGGCCGCGCCGCGCGCGCGCAAATCGAGCTGGGCGTGTGCGGCGAGCACGGCGGCGACCCCGCCTCGGTGGCCTTCTTCCACCGCGCCGGGCTGGACTATGTGAGCTGCTCGCCCTTTCGCGTGCCGATCGCGCGGCTGGCGGCGGCGCAGGCGGCGCTCGCGCCCTGAGCCGCCTCAGTCCGGCGGCGGCGTGTGCGGCGCCCGGTGCTGCCGCGCGCGCAGCACCGCCGCCTTGGCCGCCTGGCAGCGGCGCACGATCTCCACCAGCACGCTGCCGGTCCAGCCGAAGGTGAACAGCCCCGACATCGCGATGATCGGCGCCAGCATGTGCCAGCCCACGGGCAGCACGAAGTTGCCGTAGCCGACGGTGGTGTAGGTGTTGGCCGCGAAGAAACCGGCGGCGCGCCAGTCGGGCACCAGCCCGCTGTACACCAGCGCCGCCGCCCAGACCCAGATCTCCAGCAGGTGCAGCATCAGCATCAGCAGCACCACGGCGCCGAGCAGCAGGTCGGGCAGCCAGGTGCCGTGGCGGCGGCGTTCCAGCGCCTGCATGCGCAGCTCGAAGCGGTCGGTCAGCATGCGCATGCCGGCGGCGTGCACCAGCACGATCAGCAGCAGCATGCCGCCGCCGAAGACGAAGTCCGGCAGCGGCATGACCTGCGTCATGTGCTGGATCAGCGGCACCTCGTTGCCCAGCGACTCGACCTGTGCCAGCGCGCGCTGCGCGTCGGCCGGTGCCGTCGCGGCGGCGCTCAGGCCGTGGGCCGCGCCGTCTGCGCTCGGGGGCTGCGACTTCGCCATGGGCGCGGCATCATAGCCGCGGCTGCCGGCCGGCCGGGCTACCGCCGGCCAAGCCACCGCCGGCCAAGCCACAATCGGCGGCTGCGCAACCCCCGACGTCCCGAGGCCCCCCATGGATCTGCAACTGCCCATCGTCATCATCGACGAGCTGGCCGACTCGGTGGTGAAGTCCACCGCCACGCTGGACCTGGCCAGCGGCGAGATCCGCGGCGTGCAGTACCAGGACTACGACCTCGAGGCCCTGGGCCTGCCGGCGCTGCAGCAGGACTACGAGTTCACCAGCGGCATGCTGTCCAACGCCGGGCGCGACGTAGAGTTCCGCGTCGAGGTCGACGCGCTGTCGGGCAAGTATTCGGTCACGGCCAGCGAACTGCTCGAGCTGAAGGGGCGCGCGGCCAAGCTGTTCACGCAGCGGCCCGGGCCCAAGTAGCGCGGCCGGCGCCGCCGCCGCGGTGAGCGCTGGCGGCGGTGCGGGTAGAGCAGCGACACCTCCATCGGCGTCGCCCTGCACTGCGGCAGCACCTCGACCAGCTCGCCCGATGCCAGCAGATGCTGCACGTCGAAGCGCGGCACCTGGATCAGCCCCAGCCCCGCCAGGCAGCAGGCGATGCAGCTCTCGGCGTTGTTGACCACCACGCGGCTGGGCAGGTCGAGCCGCTGCAGCGCTTCGCCGCGGGCGCATTCCCACGGCAGCTCGCGCCCGGTGGCCGGCGCCGCGCAGCCGACGGCCAGGTGCGCTTCGCTCAGCGTCGCCGGGTCCGGCACGCCATGCTCGCGCAGGCAGGCCGGGCTGGCGCAGTTCACCAGCGCCAGCCGCCCGATCGCGCGCACCACCAGGCTGGAGTCGTGCAGCCGGCCCACGCGCACCGCGCAGTCGACGCCTTCTTGCACCAGGTCGATCGCGCGGTCGGTGCAGCCGAGCCCGATGCGCAGTTGTGGATGGCGGCGCAGCAGTTCGGGCAGCGCCGGCGCGACCAGCCGCCGCGCGATGCGGCTGGGCACGTCGACGTTCAGCCGCCCCGACACCTCGTGCTGTTGCGTGCGGCACAGGCGTTCGATCTCGCCGCTGTCGGCGAGCAGCGCGCGCAGGCGCTCGAGCAGGATTTCGCCGTCGGGCGTGAGCCTGACCTTGCGCGTGGTGCGGTGCAGCAGCCGCGCGCCCAGGCCGGCCTCGAGCTGCTGCACCGCGGCGGATACCGTGGCGCGCGGCAGGTTCAGCAGGTTTGCGGCGCGGATGAAGCTGCCCACCTCGGCCACCTGCACGAACACGCGGTACCGGTCGAGCTGGTCCATTGGGTGCGCGCCTCGAGCCCCTCAACCGGCGAAGCCGCCGGCGGCCAGGCAGGCCTGCGCGCCGATGCCGCGTTCGCGCAACAGCCGGCTGAAGCCCGCGTCCTCGGCGAACCCGCGCGCCGCGCCGGCCGACCGCCACACGTCCACGACATCGGCTGCGCGGTGCAGGCTCGCTGCCGCGGCGCAGGGTGGGAGCGCAGTGGGCAACGGACGTCGGATCGTTTCAGGGTTTCGAGAAGTGCCAGACGGGCAGCGCGGCCAGCGCCGTCGGCACGGCGAACACGATGCCCAGGATCGGCAGTTCCTCGCGCAGCGTGCAGCCCGCAAGGTGCACCCCGACCCACAGGTTGGCCACGGCCACCCCCAGCCACACCGGGACGAAGGCCTTGGCGGCCAGCGCGACCGACGCCGCGCCGACGCCCCACAAACGGCCGAACAGCGCAAACACCGCGAGCAGGAGCACGCCGCCCAGGATCGTCAGCAGCAGGTGCATGTCATCGCCTTGTTCGCTGGTGCGCGATGGCGCTGCTTGGTCGTGTAGCCGCCGTTGATCAGGATCGTCTGGCCGGTGATCCACCAGCCGTCGGACACCAAGAAGCGGATGAAGGGCACCACGTCCTCGATGTCGGTGAGGCCCGTCTTCGAGAACTTCGACAGCGCCGCCGCGGCTCTGTGGTACGCCACCGCGTCCGCGCCCTCGGCCGGGTAGAAGAAGGGCGTGTCCATCGGGCCCGGGCCGACGGCGGTGACCGAGATGCCGCGCTGCCCGAACTCCTTCGACGCCGCGCGCGTGAAGTGCTCGACCGGCGCCTTGGTGCCTTCGTAGGCCGCATAGAACGGCGTGAAGGCGCCCAGCAGCGAGGTCACGACGGTGCAGGCCTTGCCGTGGTCGTTGAGGTGGCGGCCGGCTTCCTTCAGGAAGAAAAAGGCCGCCTTCGAGTTCACGGCCGTCATCTCGTCGTACTCGGCCTCGCTGATCTGGACCATCGGCTTTTTCAGCACCTCCGCCACCCGCCACGCGCCCTGCGGCAGCCGCGCCGCCGCGTGCGCCATGGCGTCAGAAGCGCCAGCCGAGCCCCGCCGTGGCGCCCCAGGCGGCGGTGAGCTGCACGCCGTTGACATGCTGGTACAGCGGCAGCTGCGCGATCGCGAACAGCTGAAGGTCGCGCCCCACGGACCAGCTCAGCCCCGGGCTCAGGAACAGGTAGCGGCCACCGGAATCCTCGGGCTCGGCCGCATCGCCGCTGTCGCGGCCGCGCCACAGCGCGTTCAGCTGCAGCAGCACGGCCCACTGCGGCGTGGCGTCGCAGCGCAGCCCCGCGTCCAGCACGAAGCGGCTGCCCGGCCGGTAGCCCGGGTCGCTGTTCAGCGCCGAGCCGTACACGCCTTGGGCAAAAGCCGACAGGCCCAGCCGCGCCCAGCCGGCCTGGTAGAACGCGCCGCCGAAGGCATCGGTGGTGCCGGTGCCGGGCTGCAGCGAGCGTTCGGCGACGTCGCCGTCGGCGTTGGCCAGCGTGGTGCGGCCGCTCGGCAGCTTCAGTCCGCCGAGCAGGCCCCACGACTGGGCCAGCGCCGCGTCCTCGCTGGCCAACTGCCATTGACGCCGCGCGGCGGCGCGGATGTCGCCCACGCCGCGCAAGTCCCAGGCCTCGATCAGCGTCTGGCCGTGGTGGTTGTGGATGTGCTCGTGCTCGCGGTCCACCAGCGGCACGACCAGGCTCAGGCCCCAGTCGCCGAAGTTGTAGTCGAAGCTGCCGAACAGCGCCTGGTTCTTCGTGTACCGCTCGTCGTGGTGTTGGGGCACCTCGCCGGGCGAGACCTTCCGGCTGCCGGCACGCAACTGTCCCTGGCGCAGGAACTCGTAGCGCAGTTCGGCGCGGCCGCCGGGTTCGGTGAAGACGCCTTGCACGTTCCAGTCGGTGTTGACGGTGCAAAAGGCCGAGCCGCAGGAGGCGCGGCCCAGCGTGGGCAGGAGTCCGAGCGCGGCAGCCAGCGCCGCCGCGAAGGGTTTCAATGAAGGCATGGGGGGGTCCGCAATGCAAGCCACGATGCCGCGCGGGCAGCGCGGGCATCGACGATGGGTGAGGGAACGGCGCGCGCCGGCCGGAAGCCGGGAACGCGCGGGCTTCAGGCGGAGCGCGGCGGCCCGCGCGGCGGCGGCCGCCAAGCACCTTGCGAGACGATCGCCGCCGCGGCGGGCGGCGCCGCCGACGGCGGACCACGCGGTGCCAGCGCCGGGCTTTGCGGCACGGTGCCGACGATGACCGCCGGCGAGCCCAGGCAGTGGCCGCAGTGGTCGAGCAGCTGCGCGGCGGCGCCGGCATCGGGCAGCGCTTGCGCGGCAATGCCGCCCTGCGTGGCCGAGCAGATCGATCCCAGCGGCCCGGCCGACACCTCCTGTGCCAGGCACAGCCCCGGCGCCAGCAACTGCCAGACCAGCGCCAGTGCCGCCAGCCATGCCGGCAGCGGCCGCCGCGGCACGCGCAAGGCCTTCAATTCAGCTGCCGAGCAGCGGTGCGACGTGGCGCTCGAGCCAGGCGGCGTCGAGTGCGGCCGCGCCGGGATCGAGGTCGGTGCGCCAGCGGCCGTCGCGGTCGATCACGAAGGTGGTGGGTACACGCCAGATGCGGCCGTAGCCGTCGTACGCCGCCTGCGAGGACAGCGCCGCGGCGAAGCCATAGCCCTGCAGCGCGGCGCGCACCGCCGCGAGTTGGCCCGGCGCGTCCAGGCTGATCGCCAGCACCTCGAGGCCGCGCTCGCGGTACTTCAGGCGGAAGGCCTCGAGGGCAGGCAGCTCCTCGCGGCAAGGCGCGCACCAGGTCGCCCAGAAGTTGACGATCCGCACCTTGCCCGCGTGCTGCGCCAGGGTGTAGCCGCGGCCGTCGAGCAGCGTCGCGCTCAGCGGCGGTGCCGCGCGCAAGGCGTCGGCCGCCGCCGGCAGCGGCAGCAGCAGCAGCCGACTCAGCAGCACCAGCAGCATCGGGCCGATGGCTGCCCGGCGGTGCGATGCGCGAAACGGATGGGCGGCTTGCGGGTCCACGAGGGCCGCATTGTCCGGTATGCGCCCGGGTCGGCCTTTGCCGGGCAGGGCCGGGCCGGGTCGATGGCACGCGGTTCGCCCAGGCCTGCGCGGTGCCGAGCCGCAGCGTCGGGATCGGCCAGCGACCGTGGCCCGTGGGCTATGCTGCCGGCCGTCTCGAACCCGAACCGGACCCGCCCATGACCCTGCGCGCCGCCATCGCCGCTTCCATGGCCTACGACACCATCATGGTGTTCGAAGGCCAGTTCACCGACCACATCCTTCCCGACCAGATCCACAAGATCAACCTGTCGTTCCTGTCGCCGCGCATGCGCCGCGAATACGGCGGCTGCGCCGGCAACATCGCCTACAACTACAAGCTGATCGGCGGCGAGCCGGTGCCCATCGGCATGGTCGGCGACGACTTCGGCCCCTACCTCGAGCACTTCCAGCGCCAGGGCATCGACACCCGCTGCCTGGTCAGCGCCAAGGACAGCTACACCGCGCAGTGTTTCATCGTCACCGACCTGCACAACAACCAGCTCGCCGGCTTCCACCCCGGCGCGATGGGCCTGTCGGCGCAGATCCCGGTGGCGCAGGCCGGTGCCGTGGCCTGCGGCCTGGTCGGCCCCGATGCGAAGGATGCGATGCAGCTGCACACGCAGCAGATGGCCGCCCGCGGCGTGCCCTTCGTCCTCGACCCGGGGCAGAACATCTTGCTGTTCAGCGGGCCCGAGCTGCTCGAGCTGATCGGCGCCGCGCCGGTGCTGGTGTGCAACGACTACGAAGCCGAGCTGGTGGCCGACAAGACCGGCCTGACGCTGGACCAGTTGGCGCAGCGCGTGGACACGCTGATCGTCACGCGCGGCGCCGAAGGCTCGTGGGTGCATCACGGCGGGCAGCGCCATCGGGTGGCGCCGGTGGCGGCTGCCGAGGTGAAGGACCCCACCGGCTGCGGCGACGCCTACCGCGCCGGGCTGCTGCTGGCGCTGGCCAAGGGTGTGCCGCTGATCCAGGGCGCGCAGCTGGGCAGCGTGCTGGGCGCGATCAAGATCGCGGTGCAGGGCTGCCAGAACCACCAGCCCAGCCTGGCGCAGATCCGCGCCAGCTACGAGTCGCACTACGGCGCTTGGCCGTTCTGACGCTGGCGCAGGCTCGGCCCGTGGCGCTGCAGACCTGGCTGAGCTGCCTGCTGACCGCCATCGGCCTGTCGCTGTCGCCCGGCCCCAACGGGCGGCTGGCATTGACGCACGGCGTGCTGCACGGCGGCGCAAGGCGCGGTGCACGAACCTCGGCGGCGCGCTGGGTTTCACCCGCGTGATCGCACTGCGGCGCGCCTGAGCGCGCCGCAGGTTCAGGGGTAGAACAGCTCGACGCTGTAGCCGGCGACGCTGGCGCCGCCCAGGTCCAGCGTGGCCTGCAGCGCGACTTCGCCGCCGCCGGGCAGTGGCTCGGCGGGCTGCCCCAGCTCGGCGGCGCTGAGCACGCGCCGGGCCACGGTGTGGCCCTGGGTGTCGGTCAGGGTCAGTTCGACGGCAGGCATGTGCACGACCGTGGAGGCCTTGTTCTGCACCACCAGCTGCAGCCGGTACAGCGTGCTGTCGGGCAGCCGCGCCAGGCTGCTGCTGTCCACGCCCAGGCTTGGCATGTGCCGCGGCGCTTCGATGCGGCAGCCGGCCAGATCGCAGCCGGCCTGCAGCAGCGCTCGAGCGGCAGGCCAGCGTGCCGCCAGCGCATCGCGGTAATGCAGCGCGAACTGCGCCGCCAGCGTCGCAGCCAGCAGCAGCGCCGCTGCGGCCAGCATGCCGCGGCGCAGCGGGTGCTGCCAGCGCGCGGCGCGCTCGGCGCGGCGTACGAACTCCGGGGTGGCGGCGGCGGTGATGGCGGGCGTGAGCGTGTGCGCAGCGGCGGCATCGCCCGTGTCGGCGGTGTCGTCCGCGCCGCCCGCGCCGTCCGTGGCGTCCGCGCCGTCCGTGTCGTGCGCCGATGCTGCGGCGCCTTGCGGCTGCGCTGGCTCGGACACGGGGTCGGCGCAGTCCGCGGCGATGGCCGGCGCGGCCACCTCGGCGGGAAGCGCCGGCGCCGCATCGCTCGCCTCTTCGGCCGCGGCGCTCGATGCGGCTTCGAGCGGCTCTTGCGACGCTGCCGCTTCGTGCGCCGCCTCGTGCGCCGCTTCGTGCGCCGCCTGAGGCAGCGGCTGCGGCAGTTGCTGCTGCTGCGGCGGCGGCGCGGCCGCCGGTGTGGCGGCGCTGTCCAGCTCGAACAGGCGCTGCGCGGCGTCGAAGACCTCCGAACAACGACCGCAGCGCACCCAGCCTTCGGACACCTTCAGCTGGTCGGGCACGACACGGAACACCGTGCCGCAGGCGGGGCAGCGGGTGGCCAGGTTCACCGCTCGAGCCGGCGCTGACCGGCGCTACCCGGCGTCGGGCGCGCGACGCCCGGTCAGCAGGATCCAGCCCTCCTGGCCCTCGTCGACCTGCAGCGCCAGCCACGGTGCATAGGCGGCGATCAAGGCCTCGGCCTGCCGCTCCAGGATGCCGGCCAGCACCAGATGGGCGCCAGCGCGCAGCCGTGCGCACAGCAGCGGCGCCAGCAGCCGC
This sequence comes from uncultured Rubrivivax sp., assembly GCA_964477985.1. Classification (GTDB taxonomy): domain Bacteria; phylum Pseudomonadota; class Gammaproteobacteria; order Burkholderiales; family Burkholderiaceae_C; genus Rubrivivax. Next base: position 24,543 of record CAYZGL010000005.1, read on the forward strand.
AGCGGCGTGGCCAGGATGTTGGCCAGCACCAGCGAGTAGCGCCCGTCGGCCGCCTCGGGCGCGCCGGCGCGCAGCACGACGCCGTTGGCGCGCGCGTTGTCCGCGGTGGCCTGCACCGCGGCCGGGTCGATGTCGACCGCGTCGATGTCGCTGGCGCCGTGCAACGCCGCGCCGATGGCCAGGATGCCCGAGCCGCAGCCGTAGTCGAGCACGCGCGCCCCAGGCGCGCTCAACAGGCTCGCGTGCGCGGCCAGCCAGCGCAGGCACATGCGCGTGGTCGGGTGGGTGCCGGTGCCGAAGGCCAGCCCCGGGTCCAGCCGCATCACGCGCCTGGCGGCGGCGGGCACCTCATGCCAGCTGGGCACGACCCAGAAGTCGTCGGTGATGGCCACCGGAGCGAACTGCGACTGTGTCAGCCGCACCCAGTCGTGCTCGGGCAAGGCTTGCAGCGCTTGCAGCAACAGGCCGCCGGTCCAGTCCTGCGCCAGCAAGGCGGCGGCCGCGGCCGATGCGGCGGCCTCGTCGGCAAACAGCGCGCGCAGTGTCGAGCGTTGCCAGCCGGGCTGCGGCGCCGGCAAACCCGGCTCGCCGAACAAGGCCTGCTCGTCGCTGCTGCCGGCGTCGGCATCCTCGACCGACACCGACAACGCGGCCAGCTCGTCGATCAGCGCGTCCGACACCGGCTCGACCAGTGCGCCCGGCGCGCGCAGCACCAGCTCGAACATCGCCCGGTCGAGCTAGCGCTTGTGCTGGCCCAGCCAGCCTTCGAGGTAGTGGATGCCGGTGCCGCCTTCGACGAACTTGGCGTCGACCATCAGTTCGCGGTGCAGCGGGATGTTGGTCTGGATGCCCTCGATCACGGTTTCGGACAGCGCGGTGCGCATGCGCGCCAGCGCCTGCGCGCGCGTGTCGCCGTGGCAGATCAGCTTGCCGATCATCGAGTCGTAGTTCGGCGGCACGAAGTAGTTGGTGTAGGCGTGCGAATCGACGCGCACGCCGGGCCCGCCCGGGGTGTGCCACTTGGTGATGCGCCCGGGCGAAGGCACGAACTTGTACGGATCCTCGGCGTTGATGCGGCACTCGATGGCGTGGCCGCGCATCTGGATCTGGCGCTGCGTGAACGGCAGCTTCTCGCCGGCGGCGATGCGGATCTGCATCTGCACGATGTCGATGCCGGTGACCATCTCGGTGACCGGGTGCTCGACCTGCACGCGCGTGTTCATCTCGATGAAATAGAACTCGCCGTTCTCGTACAGGAACTCGAAGGTGCCGGCGCCGCGGTAGCCGACCTTCTTGCACGCCGCCGCGCAGCGGTCGCCGATGCGTTCGATCAGCCGGCGCGCGATGCCCGGCGCCGGGGCTTCTTCGATGATCTTCTGGTGGCGCCGCTGCATCGAGCAGTCGCGCTCGCCCAGCCACACCGCGTTGCGCTGGGTGTCGGCCAGCACCTGGATCTCGACGTGGCGCGGGTGCTCGAGGAACTTCTCCATGTACACCGCGGGGTTGCCGAAGGCCGCACCGGCCTCGGCGCGTGTGGTCTGCACCGCGTGCAGCAGCGCGGCTTCGGTGTGCACCACGCGCATGCCGCGCCCGCCGCCGCCGCCGGCGGCCTTGACGATCACCGGATAGCCGATGGCGCGCGCGATGCGGATGATCTCCTTGGAGTCGTCGGGCAGCACGCCGTCGGAGCCGGGCACGCAGGGCACGCCGGACTTGATCATCGCCTGCTTGGCTGCGACCTTGTCGCCCATGATGCGGATCGACGCCGGCGTCGGGCCGATGAAGACGAAGCCGCTGCGCTCCACGCGCTCGGCGAAGTCGGCGTTCTCCGACAGGAAGCCGTAGCCGGGGTGGATCGCCTCGGCGTCGGTGACCTCGGCGGTGGAGATGATCGCCGGCATGTTCAGGTAGCTCTGCGCCGAGGCGGCCGGGCCGATGCACACCGCCTCGTCGGCCAGCTTCACGTATTTGGCTTCGCGGTCGGCCTCGGAATACACGACCACCGCGCCGATGCCCATCTCGCGGCAGGCGCGCTGGATGCGCAGGGCGATCTCGCCTCGATTCGCGATCAGTATTTTTTTGAACATGGTGCTCGGCTCGATCGCCCTCAGCGGGCTGCGCCCGCTGGGCAATGTGGCTTCGCCGCAACCCGGCCTGGGGCCGGGTTGTCGCCTTGGTTGGCGCTGCGTGGTGTCGGGTTCATGGCAGGGCGCAGCTCACTCGATGACGAACAGGGGCTGGCCGAACTCGACCGGCTGGCCGTTTTCGACCAGCACCTTGAGCACCGTGCCCGCATGCCCGGCCTCGATCTCGTTCATGATCTTCATCGCTTCGATGATGCACACCGGGTCGCTGGCCTGGACCACGCTGCCGACGTCGGCCAGCGGCTTGCCGCCGGGGCTGGACGCGCGATAGAAGGTGCCGACCATCGGCGAGGTCACGACGTGGCCGGTCTCTTGCGGCGGGGCTTCGGCTGGCGCCGGGCTCGCGGCGGCGGCACGCGCCGGGTCCACGGCCTGCACCGGGGGCGGCATGGTCGCATAGGTGAGCGCGGGCATCTGCACCACGGCGGCGCTGGCCTTGACGATGCGCACCTTGCCTTCGGCCTCGGTGATCTCGAGTTCGGAAATGTTCGACTCGGACACGAGGTCGACGAGCGTCTTCAGCTTGCGCAGATCCATGTTGTTTTCTCCAAGCTGCCGTCGCTTCGACGCGGAAGTCGCGCCCTAAAACGCCGAACATCGCCCAACGGGCTCAGATCTCGGTGGCGCGGCTGCATTCAGTAACGTGGGCGGTGATTTTGCACGATCTGGCCCGATGCGCCAGCACTGCGCGATGTCGACCTCGTCCTGGCGCTCGTCCAGCCGCGGCGTCACAGGCTGCGCGCCCAGGCCAGCAGCTCGCCGTGGGTCGTTTCGCCGAGCTTGCGCTGCGCCACGCCGCCCGAGGCATCGAGCAGCACCGTGAAGGGCAAGGCGCCGGCGCGATTGCCCAGCGCGCGCGCCAGGTCGGTGCCGGTGCTTGCGGCCAGGCCGACCGCGAATCCGAGCGGCAGTTTCTTCAAAAAGGCCTGCACCGGCTCCAGGCCGTCGATGGCCAGGCCGACCACCTGCAGTTGCCCGCGATGGGCACGCGCGAAGCGGTCGATTTCCGGCAGTTCCTTGATGCACGGTGGGCACCAGGTGGCCCAGAAGTTGATGAGCAGCGGCTTGCCGCGAAACTCGGCCATGACCAGTTCGCCGCCTTCGGGGCGCGCAAAGCGCAGGGCCCACAAGTCGAGCGGCTGGCCGTCGCTGCCGCTCGGCTGCGATGCGCGCTGGCGGTACCACAGCGCGCCGCCAAGCGCGGCGAGCACGCCGGCGGCGGCCAGCAGCGTGCGGCGCCGCGGGGTGCTCACGGCCGCGCCCCAGCCGAGGGGCATTGCGGCGGCGCGCTGCGGCGCTGGCGCGGCGGGCTCATTCCGCCTGGGCCTGCAACAGCCGGCGCAGCGCGCCGGCATCGCCGCGCCAGCTACGCCCGCGTGCGTCCGGCTTGAGCGCGCCGCGCAGGTCGTCCAGGTCGTGCACCAGCAGGTGCACGGTGATGCGCTCGCCCAGCGCCGGGCAGTCGTCGGCCAGGCTCAGGCACGGCCACTGGTCGTCGCCGCGGCTGTCGTAGGCCACGCCCAGGTTGACCAGCGCGATCTCGGCCGACTTCGGGTCGTCGCAGTACAGGTCGAGGTGCAGGTCCGACAGCCGCGTGGCGGTGCCGCGCCAGACGGCGCCGCTCAGATGCGGGCGGAACTCGGCCAGCCGCTGCATCCAGCGCAGCGCCAGTTCGCGCAAGGCGCGCAGCTCGGCCGGCTGCGTGTCGGCGCAGAACAGCGCGAGATGGCTGCGCACCTCGTCTTCGACCTGTTCGTTGCTGGGCAGCACGATGCCGCGCGGCGAGCGGTGCAACTGGCGCAGCGCCTTGCGCTTGGCCTGCGCGTATTCCATGCCTTCGTCCACCACCATGCGCGCGGCGGTGCTGGCGATCCGGGCGGCGGTCGACGCGCTCATGCGCCGATTCTAGGAGCCGGCCGCGACGGTCTTCGGGCGTGTCCGGCGCGCCGCCGCACGGGCGCGCCCCGAGCGCGCCGCGCCGGGGCCCGCACCCGGCTCAGGGCAGTTCCACCGCCCTCATGCGCGCGGCGATGGTCGCGGCGCGCGAGGCCACATAGGCCGAGTCCGGGCGCTTTTCGAAGCGCTTGGGCGCCGGCAGCATCACCGCCAGCCGCGCCGCTTCCATCGGCCCCAGCCGCGCGGCGTCCTTGCCGAAGTAGTGCCTGGCCGCGGCTTGCGCGCCGAACAGGCCTTCGCCCCACTCGACGTGGTTCAGGTAGATCTCGAGGATGCGCTGCTTGGTCAGCAGCGTCTCGAGCATCAGCGTCAGCAGGAGTTCCTGCCCCTTGCGCAGCACGGTGCGCTCACCCGACAGGAACAGGTTCTTCGCCAACTGCTGCGTGATGGTCGAGCCGCCCACCACCTTGACGCTCACCGGCCGCTCGGGGTTGCGCTGCTGCGCCTTCTCGGCACGCGCCTCGGCGCGCTGGTTCTTCTCCAGCGCTTTTTCGATCGCGTCCCATTCCACGCCGCTGTGCTCGGTGAAGCCGGCGTCCTCGCTGGCGATCACCGCCTGCTTCAGGTGGGGGCTGATCTGCGCGTAAGGCACCCATTGCTGGCTCCAGAGGATGCGGCCGTGTTCGCGCAGCAGCCGCGCGGCCTCGCTGCGCTGGAAGCTGGTGGACTGCGGGTCGATCCAGGCCATGGCCGCGATGCGCAGCGCGAAGCTTGCCTGCAGCGCCAGCAGGCACAGCAGCAGCAGCGCCAGCAGCCGGGCCAGCGATCTCATCGCACGGCGTCGATGCGAAGCCGCAGCCGCTGCAGCACGCTTCGGGTTTCGGGGCGCACGCCGCGCCACAGCCAGAAGGCCTCGGCCGCCTGTTCCACCAGCATGCCCAGGCCGTCGCGCGGCACCGCGCCGTGCGCAGCCGCCCAGGCCATGAAGGGCTGTGCCGCCGCGCCGTACATCAGGTCCAGCGCCAGCGTGCCGCTGCGCAGCACGCGTTCGCACACCGGTGCGGCCACGCCGCCCAGGCTGCTGGCGCTGGCGTTGAGCACCACGTCGTAGGCTTGGCCCGCCTGATGCAATCCGCCGCAGCTCAAGCTCACGCCGCACTGCGCCGCCAGCGCAGCGTGCCGGCGCAGCAGTGCGGCCGCCTTGTCCGCCGTGCGGTTCACCATGTGCAACTGCGCCGGGCGTGCCTCGAGCAGCGGCCCCAGCACGCCGGCAGCGGCGCCGCCGGCGCCGATCAGCAGCACGCGCGCGCCGGCCAGGGCGGCGCCGGCGTGGTCGCGCAGGTCGCGCACCAGGCCGATGCCGTCGCTGTTGTCGGCCAGCCAGCCGTCGGGGTCGAAGCACAGCACGTTGGCGGCTTGCGCCAGCGCGGCGCGCGCCGTCACCTGGCGTGCCAGCTGCGCGGCTTCGAACTTGAACGGCAGCGTGACGTTGCAGCCGCGCGCGCCCGACGCGGCGAAGTCGCGCACCGCCTGGGCGAAGCCGTCCATCGCGCATTGCACGCGCGTGTAGTCCAGCCGCTGCCCGGTCTGGCGCGCGAACTCGGCGTGGATGAACGGCGACTGGCTGTGCGCGACGGGGTTGCCGAGCACGGCGTAGCGGTCGGGGGCAGGGCTCATGGGGCGTGGCTGAGCGAGGTTTCCAGGCCTTCGTCGCGGGTGAAGCGAAAGCGCGAGGTGACGACGATCTGGTCGGCCTGCTGCTGCATCGCGGCATTGAAGGGGCCGAAGGGGGCGGCGGCGCGCACGATGGCCAAGGCGCGCTGGTCGAGCACGCGCTGGCCGGACGGGACCACGACTTCGGCGTCGACCACGCGGCCGCGGCTGTCGACGGTGACGTTCATCGTCAGTTCGCCATAGAGCTTGCGGCCGCGGTATTCGGGGAAGTCGCGTGTGCCGCGGGCTTCGATCCTGCGGCGCAAGCCGTCGTAGTAGATGGCGTATACCGCCTCGCGCGTGGCCGGGCTGATGTAGCGCTTCTTCGGCCGCGCGTTGTCCTCGTTGATGCGCTTTTCGATCTCGGCCAGCTGGCGCAGCAACTGGCGGCGGCGCTCTTCGTGCTCGGCGCGCTGCGGGTCGCCGTCGTCGCGCGCCGGGTCGGGCGGCGGCAGCGCGGCCATCTCGCGGTGGATGCGCGCGAGCAGCTGTTGCTGCTGCTGGCGCAGCTGCTCGACGCGGCGGCGCGCATCGGCCGGCGCGTCGCCCAGTTCCAGCTGCGCGGCCGGCGGCAGCGGCGAGGTGGCGCGGCCCTGGTCGGCCTCGCCGCCGCCGGCCAGCGCCGCCTGCGCGATGGCCTGCGCGCGGCTGGGGGCGTCGTTGCTGCGCGCGTTGACCAGCACCACCTCGAGCGGCGCGTCCTCGAACACGCGGTTGAAGGCCTGCGGGTCGACCGCGTGCAGGCTCAGGGCCGCGGCGTGCACCGCCAGCGACGCCAGCAGCGCCCATTGCATCGTGGTCATTGCATCGGGGTCATGGCAGCGGGCTCGCGTGCAGCGCGCCTTTGGGCAGTGCGCCCGTGTGCAGCGCGCGCGGCGCGCGCCGGCCGATCCGCGCCGCGGTTTGCATCAGGCAGCAGCCGGGGCGGCCGGGGCAGCCGGGCCGCCCGGCGGCATGGCCGCATCACCGGGCGCATCGTCCAGCTCGATGGCCAGGCGCAGCGCGCCGGCGTCGGGGCTTTCGTCCTCGGCCTCGGGTTCGCCGGCGGCGTCGGGCGCCGTGCTGTCGATGCGCGCCAGCAGCACCGCGTGCAGCTCCAGCGTCAGCAGGTCGATGCCGGCCACGCGCGCACGCACGTGGCTGCCGCGCGGCAGGCCCTCGCTGCCCGGCAGGCGAAACACCAGCGGCAGCGTGTCCGCGCGCACCAGGCCGTCCTTCATCACCGCCGCGTCGAGTTCGGTGAGTTCGTTTTGCTGCAGCCAGCGCAGCGTCCAGTAGCGTTCGATGGTGTTCTGGAAGTCGTTGTAGCTGGCGTAGGCGGCGTCGAAGCCGGAGATGATCGACAGCAGCGCGGCGTCCTTGGGCTTGAAGGGCGCGGCCAGCGCCGCGGTGGGCCCAAAGCGCGCGCAGGCGATGATCTGCCACTGGTTGACCAGGTCGACGTAGCGCCGCAGCGGCGAGCTGGCCCAGGTGTATTGCGCCACGCCCATGCCGGCATGCACGGCAGGGCGCGTGCCCATGCGCACCTTCACGCCCGGCGCCAGCGCGGCCTGGCTGCGGTAGATGCCGGGCACGCCGCATTCGGCCAGCCACGCGCCCCAGCGGCTGTTGGCCAGGATCATGGCCTCGGAGACGATCAGGTCCAGCGGCGCGCCGCGCTTGCGCGTGGTGATGCGCACGCGCTCCTGGCCGCCGGGTTCGCCGCCGGGCCCGCTGCCGCCGCCGTCGAGCTTGAAGTCGTAGTCGGGGCGCGTGAACAGTTCGGGTTTGCCGCGCACCACCTCGCGCTGCGCCTTGAGCTTCAGTGCCAAGCGGAAGGCGAAGGCCAGTTCGGCGGCATGCGCGTAGCCGGCCGGCGCGTCGCCGCGCAGCGAGGCTTCGGTGATGATCTCGTCGAGCTGGTCGTGGCGCAGGTTGCTGGCCACGCGCACGCGCTCGAGCCGGGTTTCGCTGCCGCGCAGCTCGAGCGTGGCCTCGTCGATCGTGAAGTACTGGCTCACCGCCGGGCAGTCGCGCCCGGCGTCCAGCGTGTAGGCCTGCACCACGTCGTCGGGCAGCATGGTCAGCTTCCAGCCCGGCATGTAGACGGTGGACAGCCGATCGCGCGCCACCTTGTCCAGCGCCGAATCGGGCTGGATGGCCAGCCCCGGCGCGGCGATGTGCACGCCGAAGACCACCGTGCCGCTGCCCAGGCCCTGCACCGACAGCGCGTCGTCGATCTCGGTGGTGGCCGAGTCGTCCACCGAAAACGCCTGTGCAGCCGCCAGCGGCAGCGCTTCGCGGATCGCCGGCACCTCCAGCGCCGGGAAGGCGGCGCCCTTGGGGAAGGCCTCGAACAGGAAGCGCCGCCAGTGGAACTGGTAGGCGCTGGCGATCGCGCCAGCCGCCTTCAGCAGCTCGAGCGGCGCGCGCTGCGCGCGCCGCGCGGCCTCGACCACGGCCTTGTATTCGGGGCCGTTCTTGTCGGGCTTGAACAGGATGCGGTACAGCTGGTCGGCGATCGGTGCCGGGCATTCGCCTTGGGCCAGCGCCTGTGCCCACTGCTCGATCTGCAAGGCCTGCTGCCGCTTGCGCTCGATGCCCAGCAAGGCGGCCTTGACGGTGTCCTCGGGCGCCTTCTTGAACAGCCCCTTGCCCAGCCGGCGGAAGTAGTGCGGCGCCTCGAACAGCCGGAACAGCGCGGCGGCCTGCTGCTCGGCGCCGGCCGATGCGTCGAAATAGTCGCGCGCCAGATCGGCGAAGCCGAACTCGGCCTCGGGCGCGAACTCCCAGGCGAGGTCCAGGTCGATGTCGCTGGCCAGCGCCTGCGCGCGTGCGATCAGCTCGGCCGGCGCCGGCGCGGCGAAGCGCAGCAGCACCTGCGCCGCCTTGAGCTTCACGCGTTTGCCCGAGTCCAGCTCGAGCTGTGTCGAGGTGTCGGATTCGGACATCACGCGCCCGGCGAGGAACCGGCCGCCGTCTTCGAACAAGGCATACATCGGCGCGATTGTCGCCGTTGCGCGCAGCCCGGCCGGCGCCGGGTGCTACGCTGTCGCGCACCCGATCACGCCCGGGCGAAGGCACACACCATGAGCACGTTGACCTGCTACACCCACCCGCAATCGCGCGGGCGCATCGCGCACTGGATGCTGGAAGAACTGGGCGAGCCCTATCACACGGTGTGGCTCGAATACGGCGCGGCGATGAAATCGCCCGAGTATCTGGCCGTCAACCCGATGGGCAAGGTGCCGGCGCTGCGCGACGGCGACGCGGTGGTCACCGAAGCCGCGGCGATCTGCGCGTACCTCGCCGACCGCTTCCCCGGCAAGGGCCTGGCGCCGCCGCTGGGCAGCGCGCAGCGCGCGGCCTACTTTCGCTGGATGTTCTTCACTGCCGGGCCGCTGGAGATGGCCGCTTCGGCCAGGGCGCTGGGCTGGCAGGTGCCGCCGGGGCGCGAGGTGATGGTCGGCTTCGGTTCGTACGAGCGCACGCTCGATGCCGTCGAGGCCGCGCTGCAGCCCGGGCCGCACGTGTGTGGCGAGGCCTTCAGCGCGGCCGACGTGCTGCTGGGCTCGGCGCTGACCTGGGGCATGCTGTTCGGCACCATCGAAAAGCGCCCGGCCTTCGAGGCCTACACGGCCCGGCTGCAGCAGCGCCCGGCCTACCAGCGCGCGCAGGCCCTCAACGAGGCGAGGTTGGGCGGCGGTTAGCCGCCGCGCGCGGCGGCCTGCGGCTACACCGTCATGCCGCCCGAGACCTCGATCACTGCGCCGTTGATGTAGCTGGCCTCGTCGCTGGCCAGGAAGGCGTAGACGTTGGCGATCTCCTCGGGCTTGCCCAGGCGGTGCAGCGGCACCTGCTCGCGCATCTGCTGCAGCACCTTGTCGGGGATGGTCGCGAGGATCGGCGTTTCCACGAAACCCGGCGCCACCGCGTTGACGCGGATGCCCTTGGGGCCGAGTTCGCGGCTCCAGGTCTTGGTGAAGCCGATGACGCCGAACTTGGCGGCGGCGTAGTTGGTCTGGCCGTAGTTGCCGTACAGGCCGACCACGCTGCTGGCGTTGAGGATCACGCCGGATTCCTGCGCCACCATCGTCGGCAGCACCGCCTGCGTGGCGTGGAACACGCCGCGCAGGTTGACGTCGATCACCGCGTCGAACTGCGCCAGCGTCATCTTCTGCAGCCGCGCATCCTTGGTGATGCCGGCGTTGTTGACCAGCACGTCGATGCTGCCGAAGCGCTCCTTCACGCCGGCGGCCATGTGGTCCAGCGCGTCGCGGTCGGTGACGTCCAGCGCCAGCCCCATGGCCTGCGCGCCGCGCGCGCGCACCAGCGCCAGCGCCGCGTCCACGCCTTCGGGCTTGAGATCGCACACCACCATGGTGGCGCCTTCTTCGGCGAACTTCAACGCCGTGGCCAGGCCGATGCCTTGGGCCGCGCCGGTGATGACGCAAACCTTGTGTTTCAGTCGCATAGCTTCAAGAACCTCAGCAGGTGGGGTTGGTGGTCGTCGTAGTCGCTCAAGGCGTGGTCGCTGCCTTCGAGCAGGCGGATGTTCGCGCCCGGGTAGCGCGCGAGCATCTCGCGCCAGTCGAGCAGCTCGTCGCCCTTGGCGATGATGGCGAAGTAGCGCTCGGGCCGGGTGATCGCGCCCGGGCTCATCGTGCGCAGTTGTTCCAGGTATTCGGCGCGGAACGTGAAGCGCTGTTCGGGTGTGTGAAAGGCGCCGAGCTCGCCGACGAAGGGCGCCAGGTCGCGCGCCGGGTCCACGGCCGGATTCATCAGCACCGCGGGCCAGCCGCGGGCTTCGGCCACCACGGTGGCGTAGAAGCCGCCGAGCGAGCTGCCGAGCACCGCCGAGCCGGCGGCCGGCCAAGCCGCGCTGCCGTCGTGCAGCAGCCGCAGCGCTTCGCGCGGCGACGGCGGCAGCTGCGGGCACCACCACTGCACATCGGGGCGATGGCGCTGCAACCAGGCATGCAGGCGCTGCGCCTTGAACGACAGCGGCGACGAGCGAAAGCCGTGCAGATACAGCAGGTGCGTGACGCCGCCCGCCTGCCCGCCGGTTGCCGCGAGCGGCCCCGCGTGGGGCGCGCTGGCCGCCCTCAACGCTTGGCCCTCAGCGCGGCCAGCAGCTTGTCGTGGATGCCGCCGAAGCTGCCGTTGCTCATGCACAGCACGTGGTCGCCGCGCCGCGCGGCGCGCACCACCTCGGCCACCAGCGCGTCCACCGTGTCGGCCACATGCGCGCGCTCGGCCAGCGGCGCCAGCGCCTCGCGTGCGCTCCAGCCGTAGTCGCCTTGCAGGCAAAAGGCGAGGTCGGCTTCGTCCAGCGCCCACGGCAGCTGCGCCTTCATCGCGCCCAGCTTCATGGTGTTGGAGCGCGGCTCGAACACCGCCAGGATGCGTTCCAGCCCGACCTTGCGGCGCAGCCCGTCGACGGTGGCGCGCATCGCAGTCGGGTGGTGAGCGAAGTCGTCGTAGACCTTCACGTCGCCCCCGCCCAGCTGTACCGTGCCGCGCAGCTCGAGCCGCCGGCGCACGTTGTGAAAGCCGGCCAGCGACGCGGCGGCCGCGTCGGGCGCGACGCCCGCGTGCTCGGCCGCGGCGATCGCGGCCAGCGCGTTGAGCTGGTTGTGCTCGCCCAGCAGCGCCCAGTCCACGCGCGCCACCTTCAGGCTGCCGCGCAGCACGTCGAAGGCGTGCGGCTCGCCGCGGGCGCGCAGCCCGCCGGGTTCTTCGCCGCGCGTGCCGAAGCGCTGCACCGGCGTCCAGCAGCCGCGCGCCAGCACGCGCTGCAGCGCTTCGTCGCGCGCGTTCACCACCAACCGGCCCGACGCCGGCACGGTGCGCACCAGGTGGTGGAACTGCGTCTCGATGGCGCCCAGGTCGGCAAAGATGTCGGCGTGGTCCAGCTCGAGGTTGTTCAGGATCGCGGTGCGCGGCCGGTAGTGCACGAACTTGCTGCGCTTGTCGAAGAAGGCGGTGTCGTACTCGTCGGCCTCGATGACGAAGGGCGCACCCCGGTCCATGGGTGCCCCTGGGGTCTGCGACCCCAGTCGTGCCCCTGGGGTCTGCGACCCCAGTCGTGCCCCTGGGGTCTGCGACCCCAGTCGTGCGGAAACGCCGAAGTCCAGCGGCACGCCGCCGACCAGGAAACCCGGCTGCAGTCCGGCCTGGTCGAGGATCCAGGCGAGCATCGAGGTGGTGGTGGTCTTGCCGTGCGTGCCGGCCACCGCCAGCACATGGCGCCGCGGCAGCACGTGCTCGGCCAGCCATTGCGGGCCGCTGGTGTAGGCCGCGCCGGCGTCGAGCACGGCTTCCATCAAGGCATTGCCGCGCGTGACCACGTTGCCGACGACGTAGATGTCGGGCGCGAGCGCGAGCTGATCGGCGCCGAAACCTTCGATCAGCTCGATGCCCAGCGCGCGCAGCTGCTCGCTCATCGGCGGGTAGACGTTGGCGTCGCAGCCGGTGACCTTGTGCCCGGCCTCGCGCGCCAGTGCCGCCAGGCCGCCCATGAAGGTGCCGCAGATGCCCAGGATGTGGATGTGCATGTGCATGTGCATGTGCGGCGATTCTAGGCAGGGGTTCGAGCGCGCCTGCGCCGGCGCGCCCGCCAGCGCGTGCGCCTGGCACGCCGCACGCCGCTCAGGCGTGCAAGGCGCACAACGCGTCGTGCGCGGCCTGCAGCGTGGCGGCGATGTCGGCGCTGCTGTGCGCGGCGCTGACGAAGCCGGCTTCGTACAGCGCCGGTGCCAGGTACACGCCGCGCTCGAGCATGGCGTGGAAGAAGCGGTTGAAGCGCGCCGGATCGGTGGCCATCACCGCGCCGTAGTGCTGCGGCAGTTCGCCGGCGAAGAAGAAGCCGAACATGCCGCCTTCGCTGTCGGCCGCCAGCGGCACGCCGGCTGCGCGCGCGACGGCCTGCAGGCCGTCGACCAGCGCGCGGGTGCGTTCACCCAGGGCGTCGAAAAAGCCTGGCTGCGAGATCAGCCGCAGCGTGACCAGGCCGCAGGCGGTGGCGATCGGGTTGCCGCTGAGCGTGCCGGCCTGGTACACCGGGCCCAGCGGTGCGAGCTGGCTCATCAGCTCGCGGCGGCCGCCGAAGGCGGCCAGCGGCATGCCGCCGCCGATGACCTTGCCGAACACGCTCAGGTCGGGCGCGAAACCGGGGATCGCCTTGGCATACAGGCTTTGTGCGCCGCCGAGTGCGACCCTGAAACCGGTCATCACCTCGTCGAAGATCAGCAGCGCGCCGTGCTGCGTGCACAGCTCGCGCAGCCGCGCCATGAACGGCACCGAAGCGCGCACGAAGTTCATGTTGCCGGCGATCGGCTCGATGATCACGCAGGCCAGCTCGGGCCCGTGCGTGGCGAAGGCCTGCTCGAGCTGCGCCAAGTTGTTGTACTCGAGCACCAGCGTGTGCTGCACCACCTCGGCCGGCACGCCGGCGCTGGTCGGGTGGCCGAAGGTGGCCAGCCCCGAGCCGGCCTTGACCAGCAGCGCGTCGGCGTGGCCGTGGTAGCAGCCCTCGAACTTGACGATCTTGTTGCGCCCGGTGGCACCGCGCGCCAGCCGGATCGCGCTCATGCCGGCTTCGGTGCCGCTGCTGACCAGCCGGATCTGTTCGACGCTGGGCACCAGCGCGATGATGGCTTCGGCCAGTTCGGTTTCGCGTTCGGTGGGCGCGCCGAAGCTGAAGCCGTCGCGTGCGGCCTGCTGCACCGCCTCGAGCACCTGCGGGTGGCCGTGGCCGAGGATCATCGGGCCCCACGAGCCGATGTAGTCGATGTAGCGCCGGCCGTCGGCGTCCCACAGGTAGGCGCCCTCGGCACGGCGGATGAAGCGCGGCGTGCCGCCCACCGCGCGAAAGGCGCGCACCGGCGAATTGACGCCGCCGGGGATCACGCGCTGTGCGCGTTCGAACAACGCGGCGCTGCGCTGCGCGCCGGGCGCCTCAGTGGACACGGCGGCTCGCGCTCTTGGGGCCGCTGTCGTCGGCTGCGGCGGGCTCGTCGTTGCCGCCGTCGTCATCGCCTTCCTCGGGCGGCGGCGATGCCCAGAAGAAACGGTCGGGCACGATGTTGCCCATGCCCGGCCTGAAGCCGGCGTCCAGGCTCTGGTCGAGAAAAGCCAGCGCCTCGCCGACGGCGGCCTGCAGCTCGCTGCCCGAAGCCAGCAGCGACGCCAGCGCCGCGGCCAGCGTGTCGCCGGCACCGACGAAGCTGGCGTCGAAGCGCTCGAACTTCTCGCCGGTGAGGGCGCCCTGCGGCGAGGCCAGCACGTTGTCGATGAACTGCTCGGCCCCCTTGGAGGCCAGCATCACGCCGGTGACCAGCACATAACGCGTGCCGTGCTCGCCGGCGGCCACGGCCAGCTCGCGCGGCGACGCCGGGCGCTCGGCGTCCCAGTCGGGCAGCAGGAAGTCGGTGAGCGTCTGGTGGCTGCCCACCAGCACCTCGGTGGCGGGCAGGATCAGCTCGCGAAAGGCGTCCAGGTACGGCAGTTGCTGGTCCTCGTCGAGCCAGCTCAGCGGCGGCAGATACGACACCAGCGGCAGCTCGGGGTAGTCGCTCAGCACCTCGGCCACCGCGCCCACCGATTCGGCCGAACCGAGGAAACCCACCTTCCAGCCCGCCAGCGTGACATCCTCCAGCACCGAGCGCGCCTGCTCGGCCACCACCTCGGCATCGAGCGGGTGATGGTCGAAGACCTCGGCGGTGTCGCGCATCAGCACCGAAGTCACCACCGGCAGCGCATGCGCACCCATCGCCGCGATGGTCGCGACATCGCCACCCAGGCCGCCGGCGCCGCTGGGGTCGCTGGCATTGAAGCTCATCACGCAAGCCGGGGCCGCCGGTTCGGACGCCGGATCGGGCGGGTCGGTGGCCAAGCCGGGGACGGAGCTCATGGGTGTGGCGGCAGTGGCCGGTGCTTCAGGGGGGTGACGCGAAGCTCCAGCAAATTCTTAGGAATGTTACGCAGGTCCCCATCACATCGGGGGTTTCGCCCAGCGGCGCAAACTACAATTCGGCCCATTGTAGTGATCTGGACCGCCCCGCCCCGTGAGCGCGACCCGCACCTGGATGTGCCTGATCTGCGGCTGGATCTACGACGAAGCCGCCGGCGATCCCGAGCACGGTGTGGCACCGGGCACGCCCTGGGCCGATATTCCATTGAATTGGACCTGCCCGGAGTGCGGCGCCCGTAAAGAAGACTTCGAAATGGTCGAAATCTGAAACCTGCGGCGCCATCCGGCGGCGTCGAGGAGGGTTCACTTGGATATCGATGCTTCGGCGGCTGCGCCCGGCGCCAGGGTGCTGGTGATCGACGACAGCAACACCATCCGGCGCAGCGCCGAGATCTTCTTGCGCCAGGGCGGGCACGAGGTGCTGCTGGCCGAGGACGGCTTCGATGCGCTGGCCAAGGTCAACGACCACGCGCCCGACCTGATCTTCTGCGACATCCTGATGCCGCGGCTGGACGGCTACCAGACCTGCGCCATCATCAAGCGCAATCCGCGCTTCGCGGGCGTGCCGGTGATCATGCTGTCGTCCAAGGACGGGCTGTTCGACAAGGCGCGCGGGCGCATGGTCGGTTCAGAAGAGTACCTAACCAAGCCCTTTACCAAGGAACAGCTGCTGCGCGCCGTGGAACAGTTCAGCGGCCAGACGGCCTGAGCACGGCGCACGCCGAGGTACGGGAAATGGGCCGCACCGGCTGCGTGCGGCAGCGTCATTGCCAAGGAAGCGTCCATGTCGATCCAGAAGATCCTGCTCGTCGATGATTCGAAGACCGAGCTGCACCATCTGTCCGAGCTGCTCGCCCGGCGCGGCTACCAGGTGCGCACCGCGGCCAACGGCGACGAGGCGCTGCGCCGGCTGTCGGAAGACACCCCCGACCTGATCCTGATGGACGTGGTCATGCCGGGCTGCAACGGCTTCCAGCTCACGCGCACCATCACGCGCGACCCGCGCTGGGCCGACGTGCCGGTGATCATGTGCACCGGCAAGAACCAGGAGACCGACAAGGTCTGGGGCATGCGCCAGGGCGCGCGCGACTACATCGTCAAGCCGGTGAACGCCGACGAGCTGCTCGGCAAGATCAAGGCGTTCGGCTGAATGGGCGCGGCCGGCTCCCCCCGCGGCGAAGCGTTCGCGCACGCCGCGCAACACCTGCCTCGGCGCCAGGGCGCCGCGGCATCCGGCTGCAGCCGCGGCCGCGAGGTCGGCCGTGGCTTCGGCCGCGAGTTCGGCCGTGGCTTCGGCCGTGACTTCGGCGGCAAGCGCGATGGCTGAGCGCGACGCCCTGCGCGAGCTGCAGGCGCGGCTGGCCAGCCGCATGCAGGCGGTGCGCACCGAGCCGCCGGTGCGCTCGTGGCTGGCCGTCGAATGCGCCGGCCACGGGCTGCTGTTCGCGCTGCCGCAGGCCGGCGAGATCTTCCCGCTGGCCAAGGTCGTGGCCGTGCCGCACACCCAGCCGTGGTTGGCCGGCGTGGTCAACCTGCGCGGCGGCTTGCACGCGGTGGTCGACCTGGCGCGTTTCCTGGGGCTGCGCGGCGGCGCGCCCGCGCCCGCGCTGGGCGACGGCGCCCGGCTGCTGACGCTGAGCCCGGCGCTGGGCGTCAACTGCGCGCTGCTGGTCGACCGGCTGGCGGGGCTGCGCAGCGCCGACCAGCTGCAAGCCGAACCCGAGCCGGCCGCGGCCGCGCGCCCGGCCTTCGCGGCCGCGCGCTGGCGCGACGCGCAGGCGCGGGCGTGGCAGGAAATCGACCTGGCGGCACTGGCCGGCCACGACCAGTTCCTGGGCATCGCCGCCTGAGCCCGGCGCCCGCACGAACAACCGAAGAGGGTCAGATGAGCTTCATGGACAAGATCTCGGGGCATCGGCACGGCGAGCGGGCCGACACCGCGGCCTTCGATTCGCAGTTCGGCGACGTCGCCACCGCGCACCCCGATGCGGCCGCGCCGGCCACGCGCGCGCCGCGCGCGGCGGCGTCGCGCCTGCCGGCGCAGGTGGCCGACGTCGCGCACGACTCGTCGATCATCACCGAGGCCACGCCGTCGGAGATCGCCGCCGAATACACCGAGCCGCGCACGCCGCCGCACGAGGGTGCGGCGCCGGGCGCCTCGCTGCCGCTGATCGGCCGGCTGCGCCCAGCGCAGCAGCAGCCCGTGCTGTTCGGCATGGTCGGCGCGGGGCTGCTCGGCCTGGCGGCATCGGTGCTGCTGGCGCTGGGCGCGGCGTCGAGCAGCGGCGAGCGCGCCGGCGCCGCCGGCCAGGCGCTGATGGAATCGCAGCGTCTGGCCAAATCGGTGTCGCAGGCGGTGGCCGGCGTGCCCTCGGCCTTCGCCGAAGTGAAGGACAGTGCCGCCGTGCTGACGCGCAACGTGCGCGAACTGGCCGCGGCCGACGGCGCGGCGGCGGGCCTGAGCGCGCCGCTGCTGCCGCTGGCCGAGCGCGCCGGCGCCAGCGCGGCGGTGGTGCTGGCGCAGCAGCAGGCGCTGACCGAAGCCGGCCCGTCGCAACGCGCCATCGGCAAGGAAGCCGGCCGCATGCACGACAGCGCCGAGGCGCTGGCCGCGCTGAAGCTGCAACAAGGCGCGAGCGCCGCCGACATGGCGCTGCTGGGCCAGCTGCAGATGCTGGCGCAGCGCATCGGGCGCAGCGCCAGCGAATCCATCGGCACAGGCGGCAGCATCCACCCCGAGGCCGTGGCGCTGCTGGGGCGCGACCTGAAGTCGCTGCGCGAGCTGGCCGAAGGCATCAACCCCGGCGGCGCGCCCGCGCGCGAACGCTTGAATGCGCTGCTGGCGCAACAGCAGGCGGCGCAGGCGCAGGCGGCGGCGATCCAGGCCAACCTGAAGGGCCTGGTGGCGGCGGGCGAGGCGCATGGCGCGGTCCAGCGCGACAGCGACGCGCTGCGCCAGGGCTTGCAGGCGGTGCAGCAGCAGCTGGCGGGCAGCGGCGGCATCGGGCTGGCGCATGCGGCGGCGATGGCGCTGTCGGCGCTGCTGCTGCTGGCCGGGGGTGCCGGTTTGCTGAAGCGGGTCGTCGGCGGCCAGACCACGCGCGCGCGCTTCGCCGACGAGCAGCGCGCCGAGGCCGAGCGCCAGGAGCAGGAGGCCAAGCGCGTGAACGACGCCAACCAGGCGGCGATCCTGCGGCTGATGAACGAGCTGCAGACCGTGG
>CAYZGL010000006.1:0-41910 GCA_964477985.1 uncultured Rubrivivax sp.
CAGGTGTCGCGCACGCCGGCGCTCAGGCCGCCGCTTCACCGCCCTCGACCGCCCCCGACCGTCCTCGACCGCCCGATGAGCCCCCTTCGCGCGCTGCGCCCTTCGCTGCCGATCCTGATCGGCGCGTCGCTGATGCTCAGCCTGGCGATGGGGCTGCGCCAGAGCCTGGGGCTGTTCATGCCGCCGCTGACGCGCGACATCGGCATCTCGGTGGGCGACTTCACCCTGGCCGTCGCGGTGCAGAACCTGGCCTGGGGCGTGCTGCAGCCGGTGGCGGGCGCCTGGGCGGCGCGGCTGGGCATGCGCCGGCTGATGGTCGGCGGCGCGCTGCTGTACGCGCTGGGGCTGGTGCTGCTGGCCAGCGCGCGCGGTCTGCTGGGCGTGATGCTGGGCGCGGGGGTGTTGATCGGCGCGGCGCTGGCCTGCAATGGCAGTGCGCTGGCGCTGGCCGCCGCGTCGCGCCCGGTGCCGTTGGCGCTGCGCAGCACGGTGCTGGGCATCGTGTCGGCCGCCGGCTCGGTGGGTGCGATGGTGGCCGCGCCGCTGGGGCAGGCGCTGGCCGTCGCCTTCGGCTGGCGCGCGGGCGTGTGGGGCTTCGCCGCGCTGGCGCTGCTGATGCTGCCGGCCGCCTGGGTGGCCGGGCGCGTCGATGCGCTGCCGCTGCCGCCGCAACCGGGCGAGGGCGACAGCGCGCGTGCCGCGCTGGGCGTGGCGCTGCGCCATCCGCCGTTCGTCGTGTTGGCGGTTACTTACTTCGTCTGCGGCATGCAGCTGGTGTTCCTGACCACGCACCTGCCGTCGTACCTGGAGGTGTGCGGCATGGACCCGATGCTCGGCGCGCAGGCGCTGGGCGTGATCGGCGGCTTCAATGTGCTGGGCAGCCTGTTCTTCGGCTGGGCCGGCGGGCGCTGGAACAAGCTGGTGCTGCTGGGCAGCATCTACACGCTGCGTTCGCTCGCGCTGGCCTGGTACTTCGTCGCGCTGCCGACGCCGCAAAGCACCATGGTGTTCGCCGCAGTCATGGGCTTCTTGTGGCTGGGCGTGGCACCGCTGGTCACCGGCTGGATCGCCGAAACCTTCGGCCTGAAGTGGCTGGCGATGCTGGCCGGCATCGCCTTCGTCGGCCACCAGCTGGGCAGCTTCGCCGGCGCGTTCGGCGGCGGGTTGATCTTCGACCTCGCGGGCAGCTACACCCTGGCCTGGCAGATCGGCGTGGCTGTCGGCCTGACCGCCGGTACGGTGCAGATCGGCTTCGCGTTGGCACACGGCCGCACCGGGCCGCCGCGGCTGCGCGCGGGATGAGGCCAAATCGCCTGCGTGTGCGCCTCGGCGATGTCGACGCGCTTTACAACCGGCCGCCTCCAGCACTGCAAGTGCTTGATTTCAGGTGGCGGCACGAAGGTTGCTTGGGAGTGGCGTACAACCCCAACGCCGGAACCACGAACATGACCCGCCTGACCACCTTGATCCGCACCGCGGTGTGCGCCGCGACGATCGCCGTTGCCGGCTCGGCTTCGGCAGTCACAGTGAGCTGGACCGACTGGACGAGTTTCGCCACGGACGCCAAGTCGGCCGCCGGCACCATGGGCGGTGTCGGCGTCAGTGTGTCGTCGGCCGTGGCGATGAACGGCGTGACGCAACTCGGCTGCGGCACCAACTACTGGACCGAGCCGAACGCGTCCAGCAAGCCCTATACCGGCGGCACCGTGTCGAACGCGCCGACGGCGTGCGAACAACTCGGGCTGAACAGCGCGCAAAGCCGCATCACGGTGACGTTTTCGTCGGCCGTCAGCACACTGTACATGGCGCTGCTCAGCGTCGGGCAGGCTGGCGTGCCGGTCACCTACGATTTCGATCAGGCCTTCGTGATCGACAGCGAAGGGCAGGGGTATTTTGGCAACGATGCCACCAACGGCGTGCTCGGCGCCGGCGATTCGCTGACGATGCGGGAGTTCCACGGCCTGTTGCGCTTCAACGCCCCGGTGTCGTCGCTGAGCTTCAGCACCGATGCCCCCGAGAACTGGCACGCGTTCACCTTCGGCAGCGCGCAGGCGGCCGCCGTGCCCGAACCGGCGTCGGTTGCGTTGGCCGGTCTGGCGCTGCTGGCTGCGGGTGCCGCGACCCGTCGCCGCCGGGTCTGACGCCCTCGGACGCCACGCCGCAGGGCCGCGTCAGCGGCCCTCGCCGTTTAGGGGGCTGCGGGCGCAGCGCCTCGCCGGGCGTGCAGCTCGTCGGCCGCCTGAAGCCCGGTCCAGTGCGCCTGGCCGACGGTGCTGTTGCTCAGGTAGTCGCCGCAGAAGGCCACGCGCGGCAGCGGCCCCAGCGCGCGAAAGCGCTGCAGCCGCGTGATGAAGCCCTTGGGCCGCTTGCAAATGGCCGCCGGCTGCGGCGAGACGAAGCTGTCGATCACCCGGGTGCCTTGCAGCGCCGGCACTGCGTCGACCACGTCCGCCCAGGCGATGGCCAGCAGTTCGCCGGTGGATGCGCCGGCGTGCTGGCGGCAGCCCCAGTCCTTCCACTGCGAATGGGCAAAGGTGCGCCCATCGCCCAGGTCGGTGAAGCGCAGGTTGCCGGTGCGGCGGAAGCCGTCGGCTGCCGGCAGCACATAGGTATCGAGCAGCTCGCCCTTGGGCCGGTCGAGCAGGTAGTACACGATGTGGTGGCCGGCGTAGTCGATGCCGGCAAAGAACTCGCGCCGCGCCGCGTCCAGCCCCGGCATCAGGGCTGCCACCTGGTGGCCGGGCACGGCCATCACCAGCGCGTCGCCGTGCAGCGTCTCGCCCGGCAACTGCACGCGCACCGTGTCGGCGTCCACCTCCACGCGCTGCACCGCCTGCCCCAGGCGGCAGTCGGTGCCGGCGTCGGCCGCCAGGTGCCGGCCCAGCGCCCACGTCAGCTTGCCGGCGCCGCGCTCCTTGAAGCTCCACATCGTGGCGCCGGACCACGACAGCCGGCCGGCCGAGCTCCACGCCGCCCAGCCCAGCGAGAAGTCGTCCTCGCCATAGCCGCAGAACATGGCCATGCACGGCTCGAGGAAGTAGTCGACGAAGCTCGGCGAACAGCGGCGGAAATATTCGCAGGCATTGACGTCGTCCAGCGCTACCACGCTGGTGAGGTCGCGTGCATCGGCCTGCAGCATCGCCTTGGCCAGGCGCGGCAGCGCGGCCAGCAGCTTGGCCTTCTCGCCCAGCGGTATGAAGGGGTGGCGCGCCGCGGCCACCATGTCGAAGGCACCGAAGTCCAGCGCCTGCTTTCTTTTCACCAGCACGTTCCAGCGGTGTGCGGCTGTCAGGTCGAGCAACTGTTCGGGCATATGCAGCCCGAGCTTTTGCGCCTGTTCGATCAGGTTGGTCTCGCTGCCAAGGAAGGCGAAGGCGCCGGTGACGGCCCACAGCCCGTGCCAAAGCACCGAGCGGCAGCGCCCGCCGGGCTCGGTGTCCTTTTCCAGCAGCACCACGTCGTGGCCCAGCTCGCGCAGCCGGTAGGCGGCACCCAGCCCGGCGATGCCGGCACCGACGACGATCACGCGCATGGATTCGTACCTTCCTCGGCCACGGAAGGCCCGACTCTAAGCGGCAGGCGAAGCGGCTTCGTTCAACCCCGGTGTCAGACCTTGTGCCAGGCTTCGGCCCAGCTCGCGAGCACGTGGTCGCTGCCGCCGAAGGGGCCGGCCAGCGCTTCGATCACCGGCAGGTCGGCGGCTTCCAGCGCCTGCAGCAGCTGCAGGTACGGCAGCCACGGCCCACCCTGCGCACGCAGCGCCAGCGCGGCCGGCGCCGGCAGGCGCAAGGCGTCGACCGCGGCGTCGATATCGCATTGCAGCAGCAGCGGCAGCATGGTGGCCAGACCGAGCAGGTACAGCGCGCCCGGGTTCGGCGCCTGCGCGGCGCGCGCCAGCAGCTCGAACAGCCGCGCGCGCGCCAGCGCGGTGGCCTGCAGCGCGTGCGCGGCCGGGCGCGGCGGCGACATGCGCACCAGCATCTGCGCCACCCAGCGGTACAGCGCGTCGCGGCCGAGCAGCATCACCGCCTGCTCGATCGAATCGAGCTCGCGATCGGGCAACGCGCCGGCGCTGTTCAGGTATTGCAGCAGCCGCACGCTCAAAGCGGCGTCGGCCTTGATGGCGTCGACCACGGCGGCGTGGTCGTCGTCGTTCAGCAGCCGGTTCAGCAGTTGCAAGGCGCGCTGCGCCTGCGGCGGCAGCGCCTGCGCGCGCGGCGGCTCGACGCAGCCGCCGATGTGGCAGGCGGCCCACAGCACGCCGGGCGCCAGCGCCGCTTCCAGCGCGTCGACCGACGGCAGCTCGAGCAGCAGCAACGGCACGCCCGGCCAGCGCTGCGCGGCCGCTTCGACCGCTTGCCGCCAGGCGCACGCGCCGGGTGCGGCCGGCGGTGGCAGCGGCATGAAGTCGGGCCGCCCGGCGGCGCGCGGCATCGGCGGCGTGGATTGCGCCGCCCAGCCCACACGCACGCCGGCGCGGCGCAGTCTGGACACCAGCAGGCAGGTGGCCGGCGCATCGTCGAACAGCGCGTCGGGCTGCAGCAACAGGTGCATGCCCGGCGCGAAATGCGCATCGAGCGCGGCCGGCGCCAGCCAGCTCGCCGGCAGCGCGGCCAGCGTGCCCAGGCCCTGGCTGCAGCACAGCCGCATCGCGCCCAGCAGGTTGCCGGTGCTGGCCAGCGCGGCGGGCCCGCGCAGCCGGCTCAGCAGCGCGGGGCCGATCTGGAATTCGAAGGCCGCCAGGCGGCCTTGCGCCGACACCAGCGGGCGGCGCGCGCCGGCCCCGGTGCACGGCGTGGCCGCTGCCGATGGCGCGGGCGCCGCGCTGCGCGCGGCCAAGGCCGCGGCGGGGCGCGGCGACAGGGCGGCAGCGGCGCGCGGCGCCGCCGGCTTGCGGCGAAAGCGGTCTAGCAGGGCACTGAACATGGCGTGCAGCGTAGCCGGCGCCGGCCCGCGCACTGCGCGGAACAGCGGCGCCAAACCCGGCCAGTCCGGCGCGGCGGGCAGCGCGCGCGCCGCTGCCCGTCAGGGTGCGGCCTTGGCCGGGTAGCTGGCGCCCAGGCCGGCGCGCGCGTCGGCCTGGATGCCGTAGGGCGGGATCGGGTAGCGCAGCCCGTTCTTGGCCAGCGCCTGCAGCCCGGCGATGGCCTTGGGCAGATCGGTGGGCGGCAGCGCCATCAGCAGCTCGTCGTCGGCCACGCCGCCGTAGCGGCGCTCGGCAAAGCAGGGGATCGACAGGCTGGCCTTGCCGCTGGCCAGCGCGCGGCCCCAGCTGTCGGCGCACGACGATTCGCCGACCACGCTCCAGTCGAAGCGTTCGTAGCCGGCCCATTGCAGGCCGTTGATCAGCAGGATCATCTGCCCCGGCGTGGCGTAGACCAGGCAGATGTCGGGCGGATCGAGCCGGCCGCTGGCCAGCGGCGACACTGCCATCGCGCGGTATTTGCCGTGCGGCACCACGTTCATCGCACGCTGGTGCGCCGCCGAGTCTTCGAGCGTGGCGAACCACACGCCGGTCATCGCCTTGCCCGACAGCCATTCGTCGTCCTGCGGGTGCAGCCCGAGCACCGCGCCGCACTGCGGGCCGACCAGGTCGTCTTGCGTGATGCCGACGGTGAAGCCCAGCCGCGCCGCCTGCGCCACGATCTGGTCGGCGGTGTGGATCGCATGCGGCCGGCGCAGCTTGGGGATGGCGAGCATCTGCTCGACGCGCTCGAACAGCTTCATCGCGATCGGCGTGGTTTTCAGCCGCAGCAGGCGGTTGAGTTCGTCGGCCACGGCGGGCCAGTCGGTGGCGGGGCTTTGCGGCATGGGCGTGTCCTTGCGGGAGAGGGCTTCGGGCGGGTTAGGCTACGCGCTGTACCAAGGACTTTCATGAACAAAGCGATATTTGCACTGGCGCTGCTGGGCGCTGCCGCGGCGCACGCCGAATCGATCGGCGCGGTGGACACGGTATTCCAATGGATCGGGCCCGACCACAAGATCGTGGTCGAGGTGCACGACGACCCGAAGGTGGCCGGCGTGAGCTGCTACGTGTCGCGCGCCAAGACCGGCGGCATCAAAGGCGGCCTCGGGCTGGCCGAGGACCGGGCCGAGGCCTCGATCGCCTGCGCGCAGACCGGGCCGATCCGCATCGACAAGCCGCTGCCGCAGCAGGAAGCCATGTTCACCGAGCGCATCTCGCTGGTGTTCAAGCAGTTGCACGTGGTGCGCATGGTCGACACCAAGCGCAACGCGCTGGTCTACCTGACCTACTCGGACCGCGTGATCGAGGGCTCGCCGCAGAACAGCGTCGGCGTGGTGGCGGTGGACCCGGCGCTGAAGATCCCGCTGCGCTGAGCGTGCCTTCGAGCATGGACGGGCCCGACGCGGCGGCGATCGAGCGCTTCTTCGAGCGCTGCGCGCAAAGCCTGCGCGATGGGCGCTTCGAGCGCATCGTGCTCGCCGGGGCGCAGCCGGCGTTGCAGGATCTGGCGCGCCTGAGTGCACGGCGCATCGAGCTGCGCGGGCAGCCGCAGCTGAGCCTGGTCTATGGCTACCAGCGGCGCGACGAAACGCGCAACCTGGCCGAAGACGACGCGCTGGCGCTGCTGCGCTCGCTGCTCGGGCCGCAGGGTTTTGCCAATGCGCATCTGCACACCGCCGACGCCGAGGTGCAGCTGGCGCTCAGCCGCAAGGGCCGCTGGAGCCTGCGCAGCAGCCGGCGTGAAGCCGCCGCCGCGCCTGCGCCGGCCGCGCACAACCGCGACAAACGGCGCTGGCTGGATCTCGAGCGCCCCTTCCTGGCCGCACTGGGCGTGGCCGACGCCCAAGCGCGGCTGGTGCCGGCGATGGCGCGCAAGTGGAAGCAGATCAACAAGTTCGTCGAGATCCTCGATGCGGCGCTGGCGGCGTCGCCGCTGGCAAGGCAGCAGCACATCGAGGTGCTGGACTTCGGCGCGGGCAAGGGCTACCTGACCTTCGCACTGCACGAGCACCTGCGCGGCACGCTGGGCCGCGATGCGCAGGTCACGGGCGTGGAGCTGCGCACCGACTTGGTGGCGCTGTGCAACGGCATCGTGCAGCGGCTGGGGCTGCAGGGCTTGCATTTCGAGCAGGGCGACGTGGCCAGCCGCCCGGCGCGCGCGGCGGACGTGATGATCGCGCTGCACGCCTGCGACACCGCCACCGATCACGCGATGCACATGGGCGTGCGCGCCGGGGCGGCCATCATCTGCTGCGCGCCGTGCTGCCACAAGCAGCTGCGAGCGCAGTTGCTGCAGCCACAGGCGCTGCGGCCGCTGCTGCGCCACGGCGTGCACCTGGGGCAGGAAGCCGAGATGCTCACCGACGCATTGCGCGCGCTGCTGCTCGACGCCTGCGGCTACGACACGCAGGTGTTCGAGTTCGTGTCGCTGGAACACACCGCGAAGAACAAGATGGTGCTGGCGGTCAAGCGTGCGTCGCCGCGCGATGCGGCCGCGCAGCAGGCGCTGCTGGCCCAGCTGCACGAGCTGAAGGCCTTCTACGGCGTGCGCGAACAGTGCCTGGAGCGGCTGCTGCGCGCCGATGCGCTGATCCAGCGGCGTGATCCAGCGGCGCCGATCTAGCGGCGCTGCCCCGGTGGCGGCTGGGCTTCGTGCGGCACCAGCGCGTCGCGCCGCGCCAGCGTCGGGAACCCGCGCCACCACAGCGCCGCGACCAGCAGCGTGCCGGCGCCGCCGATCAGCACCGAGCCCACCGGCCCCAGCCAGGCGGCGAGCGCGCCGGACTCGAATTCGCCCAGCTGGTTGGACGCGCCGATGAATACCGAGGCCACCGCGCTGACGCGCCCGCGCATCGCGTCGGGGGTTTCCAGCTGCACCATGGTCTGGCGCACGACCACGCTGACCATGTCGGCGGCGCCGGTGACGCCCAGCGCCAGCAGCGAGTACACGAAGGAGGTGGACAGGCCGAACGCCAGCGTCGCCAGGCCGAACACCGCGACCGCGGCGAACAGCTTGGCGCCGGCATGGCGCACGATGGGCCAGCGGGTCAGCGCCACCGACATCAGCAGCGCGCCCAGCGCCGGCGCGCCGCGCAGCAAGCCCAGGCCCCAGGGGCCGACGTGCAGGATGTCCTTGGCGAAGATCGGCAGCAGCGCCACCGCGCCGCCCAGCAGCACCGCGAACAGGTCGAGCGAGATCGCGCCCAGCAGCACCTTGTGCTGCCACACGTAGCGCACGCCGGCCAGCAGCGTGTACAGGCTGGGCGCACCGGCGCTCGCCGGCTTGGCATGGCGGATGCGCAGGCACAGCAGCGTGGCCAGCACGAACATCGCGGTGCACAGGCCGTACACCGCGGTGGCGCCGGCCACGTAGACGAAGCCGCCCAGCGCCGGGCCGGCGATGATCGCGCCTTGCAGCCCGGCCGAGCTGAACGCCAGCGCGCGCGGCAGCAGCGCCGCCGGCACCAGCAGCGGCACCAGCGCCTGCTGCGCCGGCATCTGGAAGGCGCGCACCGCGCCCAGCGCCACCGACAGCGTCAGCAGCAGCGTGCGCAGCGGCAGGCCGTGCCACGGCGCCAGCGCCAGCAGCAGCGCCACCAGCGCCTGCGTGGCCAGGCACAGCGCGACGATGCGCGCGCGGTGGTGGCGGTCGACCACGTCGCCGGCCACCAGCACCAGCGCCAACGCCGGCAGGAACTGCAGCAGCCCGACCAGCCCCAGGTCCCAGGCCGAGCCGGTCAGGTCGTACATCTGCCAGCCAATGGCCACCAGCAGCATCTGGCTGGCCGACACGCCGGCCAGCCGCGCCCACCACAGCCGCAGGTAGCTGCGGCACGCGAGGAGCTGTTGCATCGACATGGCGGCGATCATCGCCTGCGCCATTGCCTGTGCCATCGCCATGGCGGCGCTGGATCGCCCGCAGCAGGCGCAATAGGAATGGTTCGCATTGAGAATAGAATCGCCGCTCCTTCGGTCGATACGGAAATTCGGGAGTCCCACCCATGGCCCACACCACCCCGCTGCGCCTGGCCGCGGCCACCTTGCTGGCCGCCGCCTCGCTGGCCGCGAGCGCGCAGGACAAGACGCTGAACCTGTATTCGGCGCGGCACTACCAGTCGGACGAAGTGCTGTTCACCAACTTCACCAAGGCCACCGGCATCAAGATCAACCGCATCGACTCCGACGATGCCGGTGTGGTGACCCGGCTGCAGGCCGAAGGCGCCGCCAGCCCGGCCGACGTGGTGCTGATGGTGGACGCCGCGCGGCTGACGCGCGCCGAAGCCGACGGGTTGTTCCAGCCGGTGAAGTCGGATGTGCTGCAGCAGCGCATCCCGGCGCACCTGCGCGACGGCAACGACGGCGGCGGGCCGCAGTGGTTCGGCTTTTCCACCCGCGCGCGCATCATCGTCTACAACAAGGCCAGCGTGCAGCGCGCCGACGTCGACACCTACCAGGAGCTGGGCGAGCCGAAGAACAAGGGCAAGCTGTGCACGCGCTCGGGCTCGCACCCGTACAACCTGACGCTGTTCGGCGCGATGCTGCAGCACCTGGGGCCGCAGGCCACCGAGGCCTGGCTGAAGGGCATGGTCGACAACATGGCGCGCCCACCCAAGGGCGGCGACACCGACCAGATCAAGGCGGCGGCCTCGGGCGAGTGCCAGGTGGTGCTGAGCAACAGCTACTACCTGGCGCGGCTGATGCGCTCGACCAAACCCGAGGACGTCGAGGTGATGTCCAAGGTGGGCTTCGTCTTCCCCAACCAGGACAGCTGGGGCACGCATGTCAACGTCGCCGGCGCGGCGGTGGCCAAACACGCGAAGCACCCGGTCGAGGCGGTGCGCTTCCTCGAATACCTGGCCAGCGACGAGGCGCAGGTCTATTTCGCCAACGGCAACAACGAGTGGCCGGCGGTGCCCGGCGTGAAGATCAGCGACAACCCGGCGCTGACGGCGATGGGCAGCTTCAAGGCCGACGCGCTGCCGATCGCGCAGGCCGGCGCCAACCAGGCGCAGGTGCAGCAGATGCTGGACCGCGTGGGCTACAAGTAGCCCGCGCCGCTGCGCGCGGCCGCGCCGGTGCCGCTCAGCCGGTGCTGGCCGCGCGCATGCGGAACATGCCCCAGCCTTGCATGCTCAGCACGGGCTGGCCGTGCTGGTTGATCAGGTGCCAGCGCGATTCCACCAGCCCGACGCCGGGGCGGCTTTTCATCGGCCGCGCGGCCAGCACCTCGAGCCGCATGCGCAGCGTGTCGCCGGGGAACACCGGGGCCAGCCAGCGCAGGTTGTCGATGCCCGGCGAACCCAGGCTGGACGACTGCAGCAGGTAGTCGTCGCACATGATGCGCATCGCCATCGCGCAGGTGTGCCAGCCGCTGGCGGCGAGCTTGCCGAACAGCGAGCGCGACGCGGCGGCGTCGTCCAGGTGGAAGGGCTGCGGGTCGAATTCGCGCGCGAAGGCGAGCACCGCCTCGCGCGTGACGGTCATCGCGCCGAACTCGCGGCTCGAGCCGACGTGGAAGTCTTCCCAGTAATGGCGCGGGTTTGCCTGGGGCGTCGATGGCGGCGCGGCGGGCGCCGCGAGGGGGTTCGGTTCGCTCATGGTGCGTGGGAGCATAGCCCGGCGTCGCGGCTGGCCGCGACCGCGCGCGCGAGAATGCGCGCCAATTCCCTGCCACAAGAAAGCACGGCATGAGTCAACTCATCCTCGGCCTGGTCGTCTTCCTGGGCGTGCACTCGGTGCGCATCGTTGCCGACGGCTGGCGCAGCGCGCAGATCGCGCGGCGCGGCATGAACGCCTGGAAGGGCGTGTATTCGCTGGTCTCGCTGGCCGGCTTCGCGCTGATCGTCTGGGGCTACGGGCTGGCGCGCTTGCAGCCACAGCCGCTGTGGGCGCCGCCGCGCTGGGCACCGCACCTGAGTTCGCTGTTGATGCTGTTCGCCTTCATTCTGCTGGTGGCCGCCTACGTGCCCCGCAACGGCATCAAGCGCTGGGTGCATCACCCGATGCTGCTGGGCGTGATGTTGTGGGCGATTGCTCACTTGCTTGCCAACGGAACGCTGGCCGACCTGCTGCTGTTCGGCAGCTTCGGCGTGTGGGCGGTGCTGGACTTCATTGCGGCGCGCCAGCGCGACCACGCCGCCGGCGACCCGCAGCTGCCGGGCACGCTAGTAGGCACCTTGATCGCGCTGGGGGTGGGCGTGGCGGCCTGGGCGCTGTTCGCCTTCTGGGCGCACGCCTGGCTGTTCGGCGTCAGTCCGATGGGCTGAATCAAGCTGACGGGAGAGGCGGCACTCTCAATCCAGCAGCACGGTCGTGAGAGCTTGGCCTTGGTCCACGGCGCGCTGCACGGCGACGGCGAAGACGTACACCCCGGCCGTCCAGGTGTAGTTCCTGGTCGGGACGACCTGAATCCGATAGAAGCCCGGCAGTTGACTGCCCCAGACGAGTTCAATGTCGACCGCCGCGCCGCCGGGCCCGACGACCATCGGATCCACCTTGAAATTGCCTACCTCCAGACCTGTAACGGGTATGCCTGCCGAGTCGGTCACCGAGACGAGTAGGTAGTTCGGTAGACGATTTCCCGGCGCGGCAATCGTGTCTTCAGACACGGTCGATACGATAAGCAGTGCCATGACAAGCTCCCTTTGTGCTGGCGAATTGCAGCTGGAGCAAGCTTGCGCGCGACCGGGCGGGCACGCATCCATCATCCGGTGGAAGACGGTCGCGGCCTTGTCGCAACCATACGAAGGTGAGCGCCATGCGCAGCGCGTTGGCGTCACCGCGACTGATTCAGCGGTTGACGTTCACCACCAGCCGGCCGCGCACCTTGCCGGCCAGGATGTCGGCGCCGGCGGCGATGGCCTCGGACAGGCTGATCTCGCGCACCATCGACTCCAGCTTGGCCAGGTCCAGATCCTGGGCCAGCCGCGCCCAGGCCTGCTCGCGCAGCGCTTTGGGCGCCATCACGCTGTCGATGCCGTACAGCGTGACGCCACGCAGGATGAAGGGCGCGACGCTGGCCGGGAAGTCCAGGCCCTGCGCCAGCCCGCAGGCCGCGACCGCGCCGCGGTATCTGGTGCCGGCGCAGACGTTGGCCAGCGTGTGGCTGCCCACGGTGTCGACCGCGCCCACCCAGCGCTCCTTGGCCAGCGGCTTGCCGGGTGCCGACAGCTCGGCGCGGGCTATGACCTCGGCCGCACCCAACGCCTTCAAGGCATCGGCCTCGTTCAGCCGGCCGGTGGAGGCGATGACGCGATAGCCCAGCTTGCCCAGCAGCGCGATCGCCACGCCGCCCACGCCGCCGTTGGCGCCGGTGACCAGGATGTCGCCGTCGCCCGGCCGGATGCCGTGGCCCTGCAGCGCCATCACGCACAACATGGCGGTGTAGCCGGCCGTGCCGATGGCCATCGCCTGGCGCGTGCTCAGCGCGGCGGGCAGCGCCACCAGCCAGTCACCCTTGACCCGCGCGCGCTGCGCCAGCCCGCCGGAGTGCGTCTCGCCCACGCCCCAGCCGTTGAGCACCACCTTGTCGCCGGCCTGCCACGCCGCGTGGCTGCTGGATTCCACCGTGCCGGCGAAGTCGATGCCGGCCACCAGCGGGAACTTGCGCACCACTGGGGCCTTGCCGGTGATGGCCAGCCCGTCCTTGAAGTTGAGGGTCGAGTAGTCGACACGCACCGTGACGTCGCCTTCGGGCAGGTTGTCTTCGTCCAGCGACTGGATGCTGGCGCGGTAGCCGGCGCCGTCCTTCTCGATCAACAGGGCCTGGTACTTGGACATGCCTTCTCCTTGTCTCGTCCATCGCTTGGGAGCACAAAGTATGGCATCGCCCCTATGCTGGGCGCCCCGCAGCAGCCGTTGGAGACCCCACCCATGAAAACCCGTGCCGCCGTGGCCTGGAAGGTGAACGCGCCCCTGGTCATCGAAGAAGTCGAGCTGCAAGGCCCACGCCCCGGCGAGGTGCTGGTGGAGATCAAGGCCACCGGCATCTGCCACACCGACCTGTACACGCTGTCGGGCGCCGACAGCGAAGGGCTGTTCCCGTCGATCCTGGGCCACGAGGGCGCCGGCGTGGTGCTCGAGGTCGGTGCCGGCGTCACGTCGCTGAAAGCCGGCGACCACGTGATCCCGCTGTACACGCCCGAGTGCCGGCAGTGCAAGAGCTGCCTGTCGCGCAAGACCAACCTGTGCACGGCGATCCGCGCCACGCAGGGCAAGGGGCTGATGCCGGATGCGACCAGCCGCTTTTCGAAGGACGGCAAGCCGCTGTTCCACTACATGGGCACCAGCACCTTTGCCAACCACATCGTCGTGCCCGAGATCGCGCTGGCGAAGATCCGCGAGGACGCGCCCTTCGACAAGGTCTGCTACATCGGCTGCGGCGTCACCACCGGCGTCGGCGCGGTGCTGTTCACCGCCAAGGTCGAGGCCGGCGCCAACGTCGTGGTGTTCGGCCTGGGCGGCATCGGCCTCAACGTGATCCAGGGCGCGAAGATGGTCGGCGCCGACAAGATCATCGGCATCGACCTGAACCCTGCGCGTGAGGCGATGGCGCGCAGGTTCGGCATGACGCACTTCGTCAACCCGAAGCAGCACGACAACCTGGTCGACCACCTGGTGCAGCTCACCGGCGGCGGCGCCGACTACAGCTTCGAGTGCATCGGCAACACCACGACGATGCGCCAGGCGCTGGAATGCTGCCACCGCGGCTGGGGCAAGAGCGTGATCATCGGCGTGGCCGAGTCCGGTCAGGAGATCGCGACGCGGCCGTTCCAGCTGGTCACCGGGCGTGTGTGGATGGGCTCGGCGTTCGGCGGCGCCAGAGGCCGCAGCGACGTGCCGAAGATCGTCGACTGGTACATGGACGGCAGGCTGAACATCGACGATCTGATCACGCACCGGCTGCCGCTGGAGCGCATCAATGAGGGCTTCGAGTTGATGAAGCGCGGGGAGTCGATACGGTCGGTGGTGGTGTATTGACGACGCTTGCCCGTCAGACGATGAACGCCTCGACAACGAGGTGCTCGATCGCTGCGAAGTGCTTCACGTTGCCCGTCAGCAGTGGCAGCCGATGCTCGAGCGCGGTGGCGGCGATCAGCGCGTCGCCCATCTGCAGGCCGTGGCTCATGGTGAGCGATTCCATCAGCACACACGCGCGCCGTGTGATGGCCTCGGTCAGCGGCAGCGTATTCGCTCCACGCCGTTCGAGCATCTTTCTCAGTGCCGCCAGTTCCGTCTTGTTGCGCATGCCTTGCAGCAGTTCGAGATAGCTCACCGCCGACAGCGCGAGCGAGTCGATCTGGTCAAGTTTGAGCGTCGCCTGCGCATAGCCGCGAAGGTGCCAGATCAGCACATCGGTATCGACCAGCACCGCGATCACTCGTTGCGCGAGCCGTCGCGGTTGTAGCGCGGCGCACGCAGGCTGCGCAGATAGGCCGCGACGTCCGTCATGTCGTCACGGTCGCGCCAGATGCCGAAAGCCGGGTCGTCCGTTGCGAAATCGCCCGGACCGAACGGCTGCGGCTGCGCCTCTTCTTCTATGCGCACTGTGACAGTTGTGTTGGCCGACTGGGCCAACCTGGCGCGCCAAGCTTCCGGCAGTTCGGCTATCGGTACGTGTTCGATAACGATTGAACTCATCTCAAGCTCCCACGCCGGCAAGTGCAGTGCGCCGACACCACCTCGGCCAAGTCCACGCGCTGGCTGGGCAGACCAGAACGCAGATGCCTTGAAGCGCCGGAACAGTGTAGGTGACCAATAGGTTTGTCGAGCGTGATGGGCGCTCCTGATGGGCGGCATCGACCTGCGCTACCAGTACACCCCGCTGAACACCTGCGCGAACAGCTTGCGCGCCAGATCCGCCGGGCCCTTCGGCAGCGCCTCGTCCGGCACGGACGCATCGGCGCCGCGCGCCGCGGCCGATTCGGGGAACAGCCTGAACGCATGGTTCAGCACGAACTCGCTCGCACCCGGCGCCACCGCCTGCGCCAGCGCGCCGGCGCGGCCCAGGCCGGTGGCCACACGCTTGGGCTGGTCGATCACCGCGCTCATCACCAGCTCGGCCGCTTCGTCGGGGCTCAGCGCCGGGAAGGCGTCGTACAGCTTGGTCGGCGCGATCATCGGCGTGCGCACCAAAGGCATGTTGATGGTGGTGAAGCGCACGTTGGCGTCGGCAAATTCGCTGGCGGCGCACAGCGAGAACGCATCCAGCGCCGCCTTCGACGCCACGTAGGCCGAAAAGCGCGGCGGGCTGGCGAGCACGCCGATCGACGAGATGTTGACGATGTGGCCGCTGCGGCGTTCGAGCATCTTCGGCGCGAAGCCGAAGATCAGCTTCAGCGCGCCGAAGTAGTTCAGCTGCATCGTGCGCTCGAAGTCGTGGAAGCGGTCGAACGATGACTGCACCGAGCGGCGGATCGAGCGCCCGGCGTTGTTGATCAGGATGTCCACGTGCCGGTGTTCGGCCAGCACGGTGGCGACGAAGCGCTCGCAGTCGGCCATGTCCGACAGGTCGCAGGCATAGGCGAAGGCCTTGCCGCCGTCGGCGCGGATGCGCTTGACCGCGTCGCGCAGCTTGTGCGGCGTGCGCGCCGCCAGGATCACGGTGGCGCCCGCGGCCGCGAGCTTGAACGCGCAATCGAGGCCGATGCCCGAGCTGGCGCCGGTGACCACCACATGCTTGTGGCGCACCCGCCGGCTCAAAGCCTTGGCACGGCGCGTGCGCGCCAGTGCGCCGGCCGCGGCGCCGGCCTTGCCCAGCGCACTGGATCCGATGGCGCTGCCTACCGACTCGAGCACCGAGCGCGGCGTGCGCGGCGCCGCCTCGGGCGCGGCCGAGCTGGCGCTGCCCGATGGGGCTGCGCGCGGGCGCTGGGCCTTTGCCGTGGGCTTGGCGGCCCGGGCGGCCTGGGCGGCCTGGATCAAGGGGGCGCTGGCCTTGGCAACAGCGGTGGCAGGCGCTTTCTTGCGGGGCGTCGATCGGGTGGCCATATCGGTGCAAGGGCGGCGGCCCTGGCCGCCGTGTGGGTCGTGGGGCGCGGCCAGACGATTCTGGCAGCCACCGGGCGTTGCAGCGCAGCGGCCGTGCATGCGCGCGATCGGCGCCAGCGCACCCCCCCCCAACGGGGGCCCCCGAGGTGCCGCCGTCGGGGTGATTGAGGCGGCGTGCCGGGCGCGGGACGATGCCGCCATGTCAACACCCAAGCGCAAGGAGCCTCGAATGAAGCTTCGCCAATGGTTGGGCCTGCGGCGCGCGGCGCCTCAGGTCGATACGCTGCACGACGCGGCTGCGGCCTGGGTGGACGCGGTATGCGCGAACGCCGAGGCGCCACCGCAGGACCCGCCCTGCGGCTGCGGCTGGTTCGATTCCAGCCACGAGCTGCATGCGGGGCTGCAGGTCACCGAGCACCTGAGCCCCGAGCGCTTGGCCAACGAGCTGCCGCTGGGCTGGTGGCTGGACTGGCAGATCGCGGCGTCGCCCGGCGCCGGGCCCCTGGCGCTGCCGTGCCGTTAAGCTGCGCGCATCGGGGCCGCGCTCGCGGCCGATGGAGCCCGCCGATGAAAGCGATCTGGAAAGGCGTGGTGGTCGCCGACAGCGGCGACACCGTGCTCGTCGAAGGCAACCACTACTTCCCGGCCAGCAGCCTGAAGCGCGAATACACCAGCTTCAGCAACCACCGCAGCCACGATGTCTGGAAGGGCGAGGCGCACTACCTGAGCCTGTTCGTGGCCGGCGAACTGAACCCCGACGCGGTGTGGTTCTACCCCGAGCCCAGCGAGGCCGCGGCGCAGCTCGAGGGCCGCGTCGCGTTCGGCCGCGGCGTGCAGATCGTCGAATGACACGCAAGCGGGTGCCTCAGGCCAGCCGGCCGGCGCGGTAGTCCTCGATCGCCTGGACAATCTGCTGCTGGTTGTTCATCACGAAGGGCCCGTACTGCGCGATCGGTTCGCGCAGCGGCTGGCCGGCAACCAGGATCGCGCGCGCGCCCTGCGCGCCGGCTTGCAGCCGCACGCCGTCGCTGCCCGGCGCATTGGCCAGGATCGCCAAGCGTTGCTGCACCACGTCCTGCCCCGCGATGTCCAGCGCGCCGCGGTAGACGTAGACGAAGCCGTTGTGGCTGTCGGGCAGCGGCTGCTCGAAGGCAGCGCCGGGCGGCAGCTGCAGGTCCAGGTACAGCGGCTGCGTCGCCTCGCGCTGCATCGCACCGGCCACGCCGTGGCTGGCGCCGGCGATGACGCGCACGGCCACGCCCTGCGGCGTATGCACTTCGGGTATCTGCGCGGCCGGGATGTCGCGGTACCACGGCGCGCACATCTTGTCCTTGGCCGGCAGGTTCAGCCACAGCTGGAAGCCTTCCATGCGCCCTTGCTCCTGCTCGGGCATCTCGCTGTGGATCACGCCGCGCCCGGCGGTCATCCACTGCACGCCGCCGCTGGCCAGCAGGCCTTCGTGGCCGGCCGAGTCGCGGTGGCGCATGCGGCCTTCGAGCATGTAGGTCACGGTCTCGAAGCCTCGGTGCGGGTGGTCGGGGAAGCCGGCGATGTAGTCGGAGGCAGCGTCGCTGCCGAAGGCGTCGAGCATCAGGAAGGGGTCGAGGCGGCGCTGCAGGTCGTGCGTGAGCACGCGCGTGAGCTTGACGCCGGCGCCGTCGCTGGTGGCCTGGCCGACGACGATGCGCTCGACGCCGCGCGGCCGCGCGAGGGTGAAGGCGGATGCGGTGGTATTCATGGCCGCATCGTGGCACGGCCGCGCGTGCAGCGGGTGCAGTGCAAGCGAACACCGCGTTGCGACAAGCTGAAAGGCGTGACCCTCGCGTCCCTTCGCCGGGGCCGTTGCGTAGGCACTGCAGCGGCCTGCGGGCGGACCGGCGCGCCCGACGTGCCGGCCGGCCGCGGCGATTGCGTAGCATCGCCGCCATGTGGAACGGCCTGCCACCCGACGCCACCGCGCTGAGCGCGGCGCTGCGCCGTGGCGCGGCGGTGCTGCTGGTGTGGTGCGGCGCCGCCCTGGCCGCAGCGCCGGCCATCGGTGGTCAAGCCGCAGCGCCGGCCCCCGGTGGTCATGCCGCAGCGCCGGCCACCGATGGCCCCGCTGCGCCGCGCTGGACCCACGCTCACGCCGCCTTCGGTGAACCGAAGCACGCGGCCGGCTTCAGCCACTTCGACTACGCGAACCCCGATGCGCCGCGCGGCGGCACCCTCAACCTGCGCAACCCCGACCGGCGTTCCAGCTTCGACAAGTTCAACCCCTTCACCACCAAGGGCAACGCGCCGGCAGGCCTGGGCATCTTCATGTTCGAGTCGCTGACGGTGCCGGGCAGCGACGAGCTGCAGACCATGTACGGGCTGCTGGCCGAAGCGATCGCGGTGGCGCCCGACAAGTCGTCGATCAGCTTCAGGCTGCATCCCAAGGCGCGCTTCAGCAACGGCGATGCGGTCACGGCCGAGGACGTGAAGGTCAGCTTCGAATCGATGTCGGGCAAGTACGCGTCGCCGGGGCTGCGGGCCTCGCTGGCCGGCGTCGAGCGCGTTGTCGTGCTCGATGCGCGCACCGTGCGCTTCGACCTGCGCGAGCGCACCAACGACATGCTGTTCACCGTCGGCGGCCTGGCGGTGTTCTCGCACAAATGGGGCTTGGGGCCCGACGGCCAGCCCAAGCGCTTCGACGAGATCGTCAGCGAATACCCGATCACCAGCGGCCCCTACACCATCGCCAAGGCCGATTCGGGGCGGCGGCTGGAGCTGAAGCGCAACCCCGACTACTGGGCGCGCGATCTGGGTGTGCGCCGCGGCATGTTCAACTGGGAGCGGGTGGTCTACCGCTACTACAGCGACCAGGCGGTGGCGCGCGAGGCCTTCAAGGCCGGCGAGTTCGACATCTACATGGAGTACAGCGCGCGCGCCTGGGTGCGCCAGCACAAGGGCGTGAAGTGGGACGACGGGCGCATCAAGAAGGGCCTGTTCGAGACCTCGATCGGCCAAGGGCTGCAGGCCTACATCATGAACCTGCGCCGGCCGCTGTTCCAGGACAGCCGCGTGCGCGACGCGCTGGACTACACCTACGACTTCGACACCGTGAACCGCCTGGGGCAGTACAAGCGGGCGCAAAGCCAGTTCAACAACTCGGAGTTCGCGGCCGTGGGCCTGCCCTCTCCCGGTGAGTTGAAGCTGCTCGAGCCCTTTCGCGCCGAGCTGCCGCCCGAGGTCTTCGGCCCGCCGTACCGCGCGCCCAGCACCGGGCGCGACCCGAAGCGGCTGCGCCAGAACCTGTTGAAGGCGCGCGAGCTGCTCGAGCAGGCGGGTTGGAAGCTGGCCGACGACGGCAAGCTGCGCAATGCCAAGGGCGAGGCCTTCGAGTTCGAGTTCATGAACCCCGGCGAGGGCGGGCGCATGGTCGACTGGCAGGCCAACCTGGAAAAGCTGGGCATCACGATGAAGGAACGCAACGTCGACTTCGCGCTGTACCGGCGCCGGCTCGACGAATACGACTTCGACATGGTGGCCATCGCCGGCGGCGACTTCACGCTGCCCGATGCCACCGCGCTGCTGAACACCTTCGGCTCGAAGGCGGCCGACGAGAAGGGCAACTTCAACTTCCGCGGCGTGAAGAGCCGCGCCGCCGACCAGCTGATCCAGCGCATGTCCGAAGCCCGGACGCTGGACGAGCTGCGCGATGCGGCGCGCGCGCTGGACCGCATCATCATGTGGAGCCACTGGCAGGTGCCCGACCTGTACACCTCGGACCAGCGGGCGTCGTACTGGGACAAGTTCGGCATGCCGGCGCGCCGGCCGCGCTACTTCACCATCGACACCGGCTCGGGCTTTCCGGCCTGGCCGCTGGAGACCTGGTGGATCAAAGACCCGGCCAAGCGTTGAAAGCCGCCTGACGCATGCTGTTCTACATCCTCAAACGCCTTGCCTTGATGCTGCCCACGCTGCTGGGCGCGTTGACCATCACCTTCGTCGTCATCCAGTTCGTGCCCGGCGGGCCGGTGGAGCAACTGATGGCCGAGGCGCGCGCCGGCCAGGGCGAGGGCGGCAGCTACAAGGCCGGGCGCGACAGCGACGCCAAGCAGATCGCCGAGCTGAAGAAGCTCTACGGCTTCGACAAGCCGGCGCACGTGCGCTACTTCGAGATGCTGGGCAGCTTCCTGCGCTTCGACCTCGGGCGCAGCTTTCTGCACAACAAGGACGTGTGGCAGCTGATCAAGGAAAAGCTGCCGGTGTCGATCAGCCTGGGGCTGTGGACCTTCCTCATCAGCTACCTGATCTCGGTGCCACTCGGCGTGGCCAAGGCGGTGCGCGAGGGCTCGCGCTTCGATGTCGCGACTTCGCTGGTGGTGCTGATCGGCTATGCGATCCCCGGCTTCGTGCTCGGCATCTTCCTGATCGTGCTGTTTGCCGGCGGCAGCTTCTTCGAGTGGTTCCCGCTGCGCGGGCTGACCAGCGACAACTGGGAGGAGCTGAGCTGGCCGGCGCGCATCGCCGACTACTTCTGGCACCTGACGCTGCCGCTGATCTGCCTGGTGATCAGCAGCTTCGCGGTGACGACGATGCTGACCAAGAACACCTTCGTCGAGGAGATGCGCAAGCAGTACGTGCTGGTGGCGCGCGCCAAGGGGCTGACGCACCAGCGCGTGCTCTACAAGCACATCTTCCGCAACGCGCTGATCCCGCTGGTCACCGGCTTTCCGGCGGCCTTCGTCGGCGCCTTCTTCGCCGGCTCGGTGCTGATCGAAACGCTGTTCTCGCTCGACGGCCTGGGGCTGTTGTCCTTCGAATCGGTGGTGCGGCGCGACTATCCGGTGGTGCTGGGTTCGCTGTACCTGTTCACGCTGATCGCGCTGGTGGTCAAGCTGGTGTCCGACCTGCTGTACGTGGCGGTGGACCCGCGCGTGCAGTTCGGCGCGGTGGGCAAATGAGGGCGGCGTCGTGAGTGCGGTGCTGCCTTCGCCCGCGGCCAGCGCGCCAGCGGCGGCCAAGCCGATGTCGCCGAACCAGCGCGCCTGGGCGCGCTTCAAGCGCAACCGCATCGGCCATGTCTCGCTGTGGTGCTTCGTCGTGGTGCTGGTGTTGACCACCTTCGCCGAACTGATCAGCAACGACCGCCCGCTGGTGGCCCGCTACGACGGCCAGGTCTACTTCCCGTTGTTCGACAACCGCCCCGAGACCACCTTCGGCGGGGACTTCGGCACGCCCACCGACTGGGCCGAC
Organism: uncultured Rubrivivax sp.; assembly: GCA_964477985.1. Taxonomy (GTDB): domain Bacteria; phylum Pseudomonadota; class Gammaproteobacteria; order Burkholderiales; family Burkholderiaceae_C; genus Rubrivivax. The sequence continues at coordinate 21,179 of CAYZGL010000006.1, forward strand.
CCCTTCATCGCCGAACAGTTCGCCAAGCCGGGCAACTGGGCCTTCTTCACCTTCAACCGCTTCGGCGCGCGCAGCAGCAACCCCTTCGAGGCCGTGCCCAGCCCGGCGCCGCCGAGCCGGCTGCACTGGCTGGGCACCGACAGCCTGGGGCAGGACATGGTGGCGCGGCTGCTCTATGGTTTTCGCGTCAGCATCTGGTTCGCCTTTGCGCTGACGCTGGTCGGCACGGCGATGGGCATCGCCGCCGGTGCGCTGCAGGGCTACTTCGGCGGCCGCGTCGACCTGGTGCTGCAGCGGCTGATCGAGATCTGGGGCGCGGTGCCCGAGCTGTACCTGCTGATCATCTTCGCGTCGATCTTCGAGCCTTCGCTGCTGCTGCTGCTGGTGCTGTTGTCGTTGTGGGGCTGGATGGGCTTGAGCGACTACGTGCGCGCCGAGTTCCTGCGCAACCGCAGCCTGGAATTCGTCAAGGCGGCGCGCGCCCTGGGCCTGAGCAACGGCCAGATCATCTGGCGCCACGTGCTGCCCAACAGCATGACGCCGGTGATCACCTTCCTGCCCTTTCGCATGAGCGGCGCGATCGTCGCGCTGACCTCGTTGGACTTCCTGGGCCTGGGCGTGCCGGCCACCGTGCCCTCGCTGGGCGACCTGCTGCGCCAGGGCAAGAACAACCTCGACGCCTGGTGGATCATCTTCCCGACCTTCGTCGTGCTGGTGCTGGCGATGCTGGCGCTGACCTTCATCGGCGATGCGCTGCGCGACGCCTTCGACACCCGCAAGTCATGAGCGAGCCGCTGCTGCAGATCGACAAGCTGACGGTGCGCTTCGGCGCTTCGACCGTTGTCGACGAGGTGTCGTTCAGCATCGCCGCCGGCGAGAAGTTCGCGCTGGTCGGCGAGTCGGGCTCGGGCAAGTCGATCACCGCGCTGTCGGTGCTGCGGCTGGTCGACGCGGCCAGCACCAGTGGTTCGATCCGCTTCGACGGCGAGGAACTCACGGCGAAAAGCGAGCGCCAGATGCGCGGCATCCGCGGCGCGCGCATCGGCATGATCTTCCAGGAGCCGATGACGGCGCTGAACCCGCTGTACACGGTGGGCAACCAGATCGGCGAGGTGCTCGAGCTGCACGAGGCACTGCGGCCGAACGCGGCACGCGCGCGGGCGATCGAGCTGCTGCAGCGCACCGGCATCCCCGACCCGCAAGACAAGGTCGACGCCTACCCGCACCAGCTGTCGGGCGGGCAGCGTCAGCGCGCGATGATCGCGATGGCGCTGGCCTGCGGCCCCGAGCTGCTGATCTGCGACGAGCCGACCACGGCGCTGGACGTGACCATCCAGGCGCAGATCCTCGATCTGCTCGACGAGCTGCAGCGCGACTTCCAACTGGCGCTTCTGTTCATCACCCACGACCTGAACCTGGTGCGCCGCTTCACGCACCGCGTCGGCGTGATGGAGCGCGGGCGGCTGGTGGAGACCGGCGACACCGCGCAGGTCTTCGGCCAGCCGCAGCACCCGTACACGCAGCGGCTGCTGGCGAGCCGGCCGCAGCGCGTGGTGCAGGCGGTGGCCGACGACGCGCCGACGCTGATCGACGCACGCGAGGTGGCGGTGCACTTCCCTGTCCCGCTGGGCTGGTTTCGCAAGCGCTGGTTCGAAGCGGTGCGCGGCGCCACGCTGCGGCTGCGGCGCGGCGAGACGCTGGGCATCGTCGGCGAATCGGGCTCGGGCAAGACCACGCTGGGCATGGCGCTGCTGGCGCTGCAGGACATCGCCGGCGGCGAGGTGCTTTTGTCCGGCCAGCGCATCGACAACGCCGGGCGGGCCGAACTGCGCGCGATGCGCCGGCGCATGCAGGTGGTGTTCCAGGATCCGTTTGCCGCGCTGAGCCCGCGGCTGACGGTGGGGCAGATCGTCGGCGAGGGGCTGGCGCTGCACCGGCCGGAGTTGTCGGCAGCCGAGCGCGAGACGCTGGTGCTGCGCATGCTCGAAGAGGTCGGCCTGAGCGAGCGCCACGGCGTGGCCGGCGTGCTGCAGCGTTATCCGCACGAGTTTTCCGGCGGCCAGCGCCAGCGCATCGCGATCGCGCGCGCGGTGGTGCTGCGCCCCGAGGTGCTGGTGCTGGACGAGCCGACCTCGGCGCTGGACGTGTCGGTGCAGCAGCAGGTGCTGGCGCTGCTGGCCGAACTGCAGCGTCACTACGGCATGAGCTACCTGTTTATCAGCCACGACCTGGCCGTGGTGCGCGCGGTGTCGCACCGCGTGCTGGTGATGAAGGGCGGCGACGTGGTCGAGCAGGGCGAGGCGCAGGCGCTGTTCGACGCGCCGCGCGAGGCCTACACGCGCGAGCTGCTGGCGGCGGCGCAGCTGGGCTGAGCGGGCGTGCTCAGCGCACGTCGAAGCGCCGCGGGCCCAGCTTCAGCTCGTAGCGCGTGGATTTTTCGGTGTCGGTGAACTGCAGCAGCGGGCCGCTCCAGCGGTATGGCGCGAAGAAGCCGTCGACCTGCATCGTGCCGTGGAACATCGAGATGCCGAGCTGTTCGCCATACAGCTCGAGGCGGTAGACGAAGTCGCTGAATCGCATCAGCGTGCGTCCGGCGCCGTCGACTTCGACGTCGACCGGCCCGCAGTCGGCCGCTCGCGGGCCCACCGCGACGCACAGTACCGCGTCGTAGTGGCCGGCCGCGGGGGGTGTGCCTTGCAGCAGCGCGCTGGCGGTGCCGTGGGCGCCGGGCTCGGGTGCGGCCAGCGCCGCCGTCGCCACGGTCGCCACCGTCGCCGCCAGCACCAGGCCGGCCGCGCCGGCCAGCGCGGCGCAGGCCGCACGGCGCAGCGCTTGCGGGGCCGGTTGGGGCATGGCCAGCAGCAGCGGCGCTTGCGTCGACGCGGTGCCTGCTCTTACTTGATCAGGCCCTCGGCCTTCATCGCCTCTTGCACCGCGGGGCGCGCGGCCACACGCGCCATGAAGGCGTCCAGATGGCCCAGCCCGCTGGCGTCGGCGCCCACGTACTTGTTCCAGCTGACCACCGTGAACAGGTAGGCGTCGGGCACCGTGAAGCTGTCGCCCATCAGGTATTGCCGGCCTTCGAGCTGCTGGTTCACCCATTGCAGCCGCCCGGCCAGCCGGCTGCGCGTGGGCTCCTTGAAGTCTTCGGGCATGGCCGGGTTGAAGAACATGCCGAAGCCCTTGTGCAGCTCGCTGCCGATGAAGGTCATCCATTCGATCTGCCGGTAGCGCTCCATCGAACCCCAGGGCGCGACCAGCTTCTTGTCGGGCACGCGGTCGCCGACGTACTGCAGGATGGCCTGGCATTCGGTCAGATGCTGGCCGTCGTCCAGCTCGAGCAGCGGCACGTAGCCCTTGGGGTTGATGGCGTAGTAGTCGGTGCCGTCTTCCAGCTTGTGCGTCTTGGTGCTGGCCAGCACCGGGGTGAAGGCCAGGCCGGATTCGCGCAGCACGATGTGCGTGCTCAGCGAGCAGGCGCCGGGGCTGTAGTAGAGCTTCATGCGGGTCTCCAGTGGGTGCAGGGTCGCAGGGCGGAAATCCTACGCGAAAGGCGCGTTCGGGCGCCGCCGCCGCTGCGGTAGCCTTGGCGCAGGAGGCCCCATGCCGCGTTGTGTACTCGACGAATCCCAGATCCACCCGGCGGTGCGCGAGCGCGTCGCCAACCATCATGCCGCGCTGGTGCAGCAGGTGCGCGCGGCGATCGCACAGCACGCGGTGGTGGTCGTGGGCATGGCGCAGAACCCCTTTCCGCGCAAGGCGCGCAAGGCGTTGGACAAGGCCGGCGTGCCGTATCACTACCTGTCCTACGGCAGCTACTTCGGCGACTGGCGGCGGCGCAACGCGCTGAAGATGTGGAGCGGCTGGCCGACCTTTCCGATGGTCTTCGTCAAGGGCATGCTGGTCGGCGGTGCCGACGACCTGGACAAGCTGATCGCCAGCGGTGAACTGCAGCGGCTGCTGGCCTGAACGCTTGCGGCGCGCAGCGGGCGTAGGGCTGCTGTTCGCCGCACTGGGCGGCGGCGCGCATGCCGCCGCGCCCGCACTGACGCCGTGCCGCTTGCACGGCGTGGCGCACGAGGCGCGGTGCGGCTCGATCACGCGTGCGCTGGATCCCGCACGCGAGCAGGGCCCCACGATCGAGCTGCACTTTGCAGTGCTGCCCGCGCTGGCGCGGCAGCCGGCGCCGGACCCGGTGTTCTTCATCGCCGGCGGGCCGGGGCAGAGCGCGATCGACCTGGCCCGCGCGGTCGGCCGCATGCTGGGGCGGCTGGGGCGCACGCGCGACATCGTGCTGGTCGACCAGCGCGGCACCGGGCGCAGCGCGCCGCTGCGCTGTGACGACGATGCGCCCGGCACCAGTGTGCGCGAACAGCTCGAAGCGCCGTTGCAGGTGCAGCGCCTGCGCCAGTGCCTGGCGCGGCTGCAGGCCTTGCCCTGGGGCGATCTGCGCCACTACGGCACCGGCGTGGCGATGGCCGACCTGGACGCGGTGCGCCAGGCGCTGGGCGCCGAGCGCATCAACCTGGTGGCGGCGTCGTACGGCACGCGCGCCGCGCTGGAGTATCTGCGGCGCTACCCGCAGCAGCTGCGCCGCGTGGTGCTGGACGGCGTGGTGCCGCCGGACATGGCGCTGCCCGAGGCGGCGGCGAGCGATGCGCAGGCAGCCTTCGATGCGCTGCTGCTGGCTTGCGCGCAGGACGCGTCGTGCCAGCGGCGCCACCCGCAGTTGCCGCAGCGCTGGCGCTCGTTGCTCGCGACGCTGCCGCGCCAAGTGCAAGTCGCCCACCCGTTGACCGGCCACACCGAGTCGGTATGGCTGAGCGCCGATGCGCTGGCGCAGTTGGTGCGCTCGGCGCTGTATGCGCCGAGCACGGCGGCAGCGCTGCCGGCGGCCATCGATGCGGCAGCGCGCTCGAGCTTCGAGCCGCTGGTGGCGCTGGCCGGCGCGCTGTCGCCGGCTTCGTCGCGCGGCACGATCGCACAGGGCATGCACTTCTCCGTGGTGTGCAGCGAGGATCTGCCGCGCGAGGGCGCGCTTCGCAACGGGCGGGGTGAGGGGGCGCTGGGCTTGGGCGCCGGGCTGGCGGCGCTGTACCACGAGGTCTGCGCGTTCTGGCCGCGCGGCGAGGTGCCTGCGGGCTTCGGCGACGTGGCCGCCACGCGCGCTCCGGTGCTGCTGCTGTCGGGCGGCATCGACCCGGCGACGCCGCCGCGCCACGGTGAACGGGTGGCACGCGCGCTGGGCGAACGCGCACGGCATGGGGTGGTGCCGCAGGCGGGCCATGGCCTGCTGGCGCTGCCGTGCATCGGCGATGCGGTGGTCCGCTTCATCGAAGCCAGCGACGATGCACAGGCGCTGGACGTGGACGCCGGCTGCGCGCGCGACATGCCGCGCGCGGCGCTGTTCGTGCCGCCTGGCGGCGCGCCGACGCCGTGATCGAGGTCTGCGGCGTGCGCAAACGCTTCGTGCTCGGGTGCGGCCGTGCGGCGCGCAGCGTGCAGGCGGTCGATGGTCTGGACTGGGTGGCGCACGACGGGCGCATCAGCGCGCTGCTCGGCCCGAACGGCGCCGGCAAGACCACGCTGTTGCGCATCGTCAGCGGCCTGGTGCGCGCCGATGCGGGCCGGGTGCGCGTCGACGGCATCGATGTCGCGGCCGAGCCGCGCGCCGCGCTGGCGCGCATCGGGCTGCTGGGCGATGCGCGCGGCCTGTACCCGCGGCTGACGGCGCGCGAGAACATCGTCTACTACGCGCGGCTGCACGGCATGAGCGCCGCCGCCGCCGACGCGCGCGCCAGCAGCCTGGCCGACGCATTGCAGATGCAAGCGCTGCTCGAGCGCCGCACCGAAGGCTTCAGCCAGGGCGAGCGCATGAAGACCGCGCTGGCACGCGCACTGGTGCACGACCCGCACAACATCATCCTCGACGAGCCGACCAACGGGCTGGACGTGCCGTCGACGCGCGCACTGCGCGAGGTGCTGCGGCGGCTGCGCGACGAACAGGGCAAGTGCATCGTCTTTTCCACCCACCTGATGCACGAGGTGCAGCGGTTGTGCGACCAGGTGCTGGTGATGGCGCACGGCCGTGCGGTCGCGCAGGGCACGGTGGCCGAGTTGTGCGAGCGCAGCGGCGAGCCCGACTTCGAGCGCTGCTTCGTGCGTCTGGCCTTCGGCGGCGCGGCGCTGGCGGTGCGTGCCGCGCCATGAGCGGCGCCGTGACTCGCACCCTCTGGACCGTCTTGCGCAAGGAGTTGCGCGACGCGCTGCGCGACCGGCGCACCTTGCTGGCGATGGTGTTGAGTTCGGTGGCGATCGGGCCGCTGGCGCTGGTGCTGCTGTCGGCGCTGGTGGCCGGCATCGAACAGCGCGCGCAGTCGCGCGAGCTGGTGGCCGCCGGCATCGAGCATGGCCCGAGTCTGCACAACTACCTGCTGCGGCAGAACTTGCGCATCGCGCCGGCGCCGCCGCGCTTCGAGGAACTGCTGCGCAGCCGGCGGCTGGCCGGGCCGGTGGTGGTGATCGCCCCGGACTTCGAAAGCAAACTCGCGCGCGGCGAGCCCGCCGGCATCGAGCTGGTGTTCGACTCGGCCGACCCGCGCGCCGCCGCCGGGGCCGAGCGCGCGGCGCGCGTGCTGCAGGGTTTTGCGCAGGAGCAGGCGCTGCTGCGTCTGAGCTGGCGCGGCGTGGCGCCGGCGCTGCTGCAGGTGCTCGAGGTGGACGAGCAGGACCTGGCCAGCGCGGCGGCGCGCGCGGCGCAATGGAGCGCGCTGCTGCCGTTCTTCGTGCTGATGGCCGTGGTCTATGGGGCCTTGCATGCGGCGCTGGACACGACCGCGGGCGAGCGCGAGCGCGGTTCGCTCGAGCCGCTGCTGGCCAATCCGGTACCGCCGCTGGCCCTGGTGCTGGGCAAGTGGGGTGCGGTGGCCGCGGTGGCGATGCTGGTCGCCTTGCTCAGCAGCGCGAGCTTCCTGCCGGCGCAGTGGCTGCTGCGCAGCCCGACGCTGGCGGCGATGCTGCGCTTCGGCGTGCGCGAGGCCGCGCTGTTCCTGGCCTTGCTGGCACCGCTGGCCGCAGCGATTTCGGCGCTGCTGATGGCCATCGCGATCCGCTGCCGCAGCATCAAGCAAGCGCAGGCCAATGCCACGGCGCTGGTGCTGGCGGTGTCGCTGCTGCCGCTGCTGAACCTGTTCGCTCAGGAGGGTGAGGCGCCGTGGCACCTGGCGGTGCCGGCGTTGGCGCAGATCACGCTGATGGGCCGCGTGCTCAAGGGCGAGGCGATCGCGCCGTGGGAAGTCGCGCTGCCGCTGGGCGTGAGCGCGCTGCTGGTGTTGGGGTGTCTGGTGTCGGTGGCGCGTGCGCTGCGCACGGTGGCGCTGAAGTAGTCGGCCTCAGGCGTGGCCGACGTGCAGCGCGCGCTGCACCTCGGTTTGCCACGGCAGCGCATGCACGATCTCGTTCAGGAAGCGCGCCGATTCGAGCGCAGTGAGCACCTCGCCTTCGTCGCCGACCAGGCGCAGGTTGGTCACCACCGACATCGGGTCGGCCATGGCCACCACGTGATCGGAGATCTGCACCCAGTCCCAGGCCACACCGGCGTCGCCGTCGCCGCAGTGGCCGCCCCAGATGGTTTGCCCGGCGGCGCTGCGTGTGCCGCGTTCGCCCGGCAGCGTGACGCGTGTGCTGAGGTGGCGGAAGTGAAATTGCGATTCACGCCCGGCCTGCCACAATAGAGGCGGCCACGCTCGGATGGACCATGGTGTGGTAGGAGTCATGTGCAAGGTGTCGTTAGGACGGGTCGTGCTGGACATGGCGGAATGGTTGCCTATCGGCACGGGGGTCGAAAGCTGTAAACCCTGTCAGGGGATGTTGCCGCCATGGCGCAGCGCCCGGCAGCGCGACACCGCGGCGGGCAGGGCTTTCTGATGCTGCCGGGCGGCTACTCGGCGGTGCTCCAGGCGCAAAGCCGGGAGCAGTTCCGCGACGAGGTCGTGCGCTTCGCACAACGCCTGGGCTTCCAGACCGTGGCGGCGATCACTGTGGTCGAACACGGGCTGGCCGGCACCGACTTCATCAGCGTGGACAACACGCCGCAGGGCTTTGCCGACGTGTTCCAGGATTCGGTGCTGATGCGCCGCGACCCGGTGATGCAGCATTGCCGCAGGCAAAGCGTGCCGATCATCTGGGACCAGCAGACCTACACCGGCCAAGGGGTGGGCGAGTTGTGGGAGGAGCAGGCGCGCTTCGGTTTCAGCACCGGCATCGCGATGGCTTTGCACATGCCGGAGGGGCGCCATTTCGTGCTCGGGGTGGACCGCGACCGCCCGCTGCCTGCCGACGCGACCGAACTGCAGCGGGTGGTGGCCGATCTGCAGTTGTTTGCCGTGCATGCGCAGGAGGCCGCGCTGCGCCTGCTGCTGCCCGCGCCGATGCAGCCCGAGAGGCCCTCGCTGACGCCGCGCGAGCTCGAGGCGCTGCACTGGACGATGGAAGGCAAGACCGCCTGGGAGGTCGGTGCGATCCTGGGCATCAGCGAACGCACCGCCGTGCTGCACGTGAACAACGCGATGCACAAGCTGGGCTGCTCGAGCAAGCATGCCGCCGTGTTGAAGGCGCTGCGACTCGGTCTCATTCACTGAACGCAGTTGGGCCAGGCTTGCTGCCGCAGCGTGGCTGCGCCGTTGTTGCGCGCCGTCCCACCCTGTAAGAGCTGACAGTTTGCGTGCGCACTGCGGGCTGCTTCAATCGGGTCGTGCGCTGTTGAGACGATCGCACTGCCCGAACCCAAAAGGAGTTCTCCATGAAGAAAGCAGTTAGCTCCAAGAAGAACAAGACTGCCACCGACGTCGTTGAGCAGAAGAAGCAGGTCAAGACCGGCCCGGTCGAACTGAACCTTGCCGACCTGAAGAAGGTTTCCGGCGGCCTGCCCAAAGGTGGCTGGGAAAGGCTGAAGTAGGCCGACCGCCTGAAGCGGTCGAAGATCACGACGCCTAGGGGTACCTGGTGATGTCCCCCTAGGCCGACTGGCATCATGGCCGGCCGGCATGTCCGACCATGATGTCCGCGGACCGGTTCTGCCGGTCCGCTTTTTTGCGTTTGCGCGCCACGCCGCGGTGCGCGAGCGCACCGAGCCCTGCCATGGCATCGCTATTTCGTCCCGAGGTGGCCGAGGCCCAGCGCCAGAACTGGCTGGGCCAGGTGCAGTTGGTGCGCCCTTTGTCCATGAGCGTGCTGACGACGGCGGTGCTGTGTGCGCTGCTGCTGGTGCTGGCGTTCCTGTTCTTCGGCGAATACACGCGCAAGGCGCGCATCGGCGGTGTGCTGGTGCCCGACCTGGGTGTGATCCGGCTCGTCCCCACCGCGTCCGGCCGCGTGCTGGAGCGCCACGTGCACGAGGGCCAAGCGGTGCGCTCGGGCGACCTGATGTTCGTGCTGGGGGTGCAAAGCGGCACCTTCTCGGCCGACGTGCAGCAGCGGGTGCAGCACAGCCTGGACGAGCGGCGGCGCAGCCTGGAGGAATCGTCACGGCAGCAGGCGCAGCTGGCCGATGGCGAGATGCAATCGCTGCAGCGGCGGCTCGACGCGTTGCAGCGCGAGCAGCAACAGCTCGAGGCCGAAGGCGCGCTGCACCGCCAGCGTCTGAGGCTGGCGCAGCAGTCGCTGGAGCGGCTCGAGGCGCTGAGCCGCGAGCAGTTCATTTCACCTGCGCAGGTGCAGACCAAGAAGGAGGAGGTGATCGGTCTGCAGGCGCAGGTGCAGGCATTGGAGCGGCAAAGCGCCGCGCTGGTGCGCGACCGGGCACTGCTGGAGGGTGAACGCCGCGGCCTGCCGCTGCAGTCGAAGGCGCGCCAGGGCGCGATCGAACGCGACCTGGCGGCGCTCGAGCGCGAGGCGGCCGAGCACGATGCGGCGCGGCAGATCGTGATTCGCGCGCCGCAGGACGGCACGGTCAGCGCGGTTCTGGCCGAAGCGGGCCAGAGCGTGTCGCCGGCTTCGGCGCTGGCCAGCCTGATCCCCAGCGGCGCAAAGTTGCAGGCCCATCTGTTCGCGCCGTCGGGTGCGGTGGGCTTCGTGCGGCCGGACCAGCAGGTGCGGCTGCGTTTCGAGGCCTTCCCGTACCAGAAGTACGGCCACCAGGAAGGCCGCGTGCTGCAGGTGTCGCGCACGCCGCTGGCGGCGCCCGAGCTCGCGGCATTGGCCCTGCCCGGCCCGGGTGCGGCCGACGCCAACGCCGAGCCGATGTTTCGCATCACGGTAGCGATGGAGCCCGGCGGCTTGCAGGCATTCGGCACCGCGCAGCCGCTGGTGGCGGGCATGCGCATGGAAGCCGACGTTCTGCTGGAGCGTCGGCGCTTGGTCGAATGGCTGTTCGCGCCGCTGCTCGGGCTCACGAATAGACTCTGAAGGTTAGTACACACTGTCGCGATAAATGAATCAGCGCTTCGGACGATGGGGTGGGTTGCGTCTGGGTTTCGGTGCCAGCCGGGTGCCCGTGATGCTGCAGACCGAAGGCGCCGAGTGCGGCCTGGCGTGTCTGGCGATGGTCGCTGCAGCCTACGGACACGATTGCGACCTGCCGACGCTGCGCCGCCGCTTTGCGCTGTCGCTGAAGGGCGTCAGCCTGCTCGATCTGGTGCGCATGGCCGAAGGCCTGAAGTTGCACGCGCGTGCGCTGCGCGCCGAGGTCGACGACCTGGCGCAGCTGCAGCAGCCCTGCATCCTGCACTGGGACATGAACCACTTCGTCGTGCTGGTCGGCGTGAAGCGCGGCGTCGCGACGATCCACGACCCGGCGCACGGCCTGCGCCGGCTGAAGCTGGAGCAGGTGTCGCGCCACTTCACCGGGGTGGCGCTGGAGCTGAGCCCGGCTGCGGACTTCGAGCCCCGCGTGGACAAGCAGCATGTGTCGCCGCGGCAGATGCTCGGCCGAATCACCGGGCTGAAGCGCTCGCTGGCGCAGATCTTCGTGCTGGCGCTGGCGCTGGAAGCCTTCATGCTGCTCAGCCCTTTCCTGATGCAGTGGGTGGTCGACGACGTGCTGGTCAGCGGCGACCGCGACTTGCTGGTGACGCTGGGCATCGGCTTCGCGTTGCTGGTGCTGATCCAGGCCGGCACCGCGGCGATCCGCTCCTGGGCGGTGCTGGTGCTGTCGGCGACGCTGAACCTGCAATGGCTGGCCAATGTCTTCGCGCACCTGATGCGCTTGCCGGTGGAATGGTTCGAGAAGCGCCATATCGGCGACATCTGGTCGCGCTTCTCCGCGGTGCACGAGATCCAGCGCACTTTGACCACCAGCTTCATCGAGGCCGTTCTCGACGGCCTGCTGGTGGTGCTGACGCTGGCGATGATGTTCGTCTACAGCGCCACGCTGAGCGCGGTGGTGCTGGCGGCCGTGGCCGCCTACGCCGTGCTGCGCTGGGCCTTCTTCCGCCCGCTGCGCGACGCCACCGAAGAAGCGCTGGTGCACGAGTCGAAGAAGTCCAGCCACTTCCTCGAATCGCTGCGCGGCGTGCAGGCGATCAAACAATTCAATGCCCAGGCCGACCGCCAGTCGCGCTTCACCAGCCTGGTGGTCGACACGATGAACGCCGATCTGGCCACGCGCAAGCTCGAACTGCTGTTCGCGGCGCTGCACCGGCTGCTGTTCGGCCTGGAGCGTGTGGCGGTGGTGTGGGTCGGAGCCCTGCTGGTGCTGGACCAGAAGTTCTCGGTGGGCATGCTGTTCGCCTTCATGGCCTACAAGGAGCAGTTCGCCACGCGCGTCAGCGGCCTGATCGACAAGGTGGTGGAACTGAAGATGCTGCGGCTGCAGGGTGAGCGGCTGGCCGACATCGTGCTGACCGCGCCGGAGCCCGAGCAGGCCACTGGCCCTGCGCGCTTGGGGGCGGGCATTCCGGCCATCGAGCTGCGCGATTTGAGCTTCGCCTATTCGGATGCCGAACCCGAGGTGCTCAGCGGGGTGAGCCTGCGCATCGAGCCGGGCGAGTCGGTGGCCATCGTCGGGCCTTCGGGCTGCGGCAAGACCACGCTGCTGAAGACGATGCTCGGCATCCATACGCCGCAGCGGGGCGAGTTGCTGATCGGCGGCGTGCCGCTGGCGCAGCTGGGGCTGCGCGCCTGGCGCGACATGGTCGGTGTGGTGATGCAGGACGAGCCGCTGTTCTGCGGCTCGATTGCCGACAACATCAGCTTCTTCGACCTGCAGCCCGATATGGACTGGGTGGCGCACTGCGCGCGCGTGGCCTCGGTGCACGACGATATCGAAGCCATGCCGATGGGCTACCACACGCTGATCGGCGACATGGGCTCCAGCCTGTCGGGCGGGCAGAAGCAGCGCATCCTGCTGGCGCGTGCGCTGTACAAGCGGCCGAAGATTCTGCTGCTCGACGAAGCCACCAGCGCGCTGGACGTCGACGGCGAGCGGCTGGTGAACCAGGCGGTGCGTCAACTGGCGCTGACGCGCGTCATCGTCGCGCACCGGCCCGAGACCATCGCCAGTGCCGCTCGCGTGGTGGCGCTGCAGGGCGGCCGCGTGGCGCAGGACCTGCGCAGCGTGGGCCACCCTGCGAACACCGGGCTCGAAGCCTAGAATTTGCCGGGCGCGGCCGCTCGCCGGCCCTGGCCGAACGGGCCGCGCAGCCGCCCGTGCCGCGTTCGGGGCCCTGGAGGCCAAGGGCCCACGCCCATGGCCCATACCCATAGTTCAAAGGCTCGAGGATCCCGTCGTGTTCTATCCGCGCGAGTTCGATCTCATCGTCGTCGGCGGCGGCCATGCCGGCACCGAAGCCGCGCTGGCGGCCGCCCGCATGGGTTGCCGCACTTTGCTGCTGACGCACAACCTGGAAACGCTGGGCCAGATGAGCTGCAACCCGTCCATCGGCGGCATCGGCAAGGGCCATCTGGTCAAGGAGATCGACGCGCTGGGCGGCGCGATGGCGGCGGCCACCGACGAAGCCGGCATCCAGTTTCGCATCCTCAACTCGAGCAAGGGGCAGGCGGTGCGCGCCACGCGCGCGCAGGCCGACCGCGTGCTGTACCGCGCGGCGATCCGCCGCCGGCTGGAAAACCAGCCCCGGCTGTGGCTGTTCCAGCAGGCGGTGGACGACGTCATCGTGGAAGGTGACAGCGTGGCCGGCGTGGTTACGCAACTCGGCATCCGCTTGCGCGGCCGCGCCGTGGTGCTGACCGCCGGCACCTTTCTGGACGGGCGGGTCCACGTAGGTTTGCAGAACTACAGCGCCGGGCGCGCCGGCGACCCGTCGGCGGCGACCCTGTCCGCGCGCTTGAAGGAGCTGAAGCTGCCGCAGGGGCGGCTGAAGACCGGCACGCCGCCGCGGCTGGACGGGCGCTCGATCGACTTCTCGCGCCTGGCCGAACAGCACGGTGACCGCAACCCGGTGCCGGTGTTCAGCTTCGTCGGTGATGCTGCGCAGCACCCCAGACAACTGCCGTGCTGGATCACCCACACCAATGAGCGCACCCACGACATCATCCGCAGCGGCTTCGACCGCAGCCCGATGTTCACGGGGCTGATCGAAGGCACCGGGCCGCGTTACTGCCCGAGCATCGAGGACAAGGTCAACCGCTTTGCCGACAAACCGTCGCACCAGATCTTCCTCGAGCCGGAAGGCTTGGACACGCACGAGATCTATCCGAACGGCATTTCCACCTCGCTGCCCTTCGACATCCAGATGGCTGCGGTGCGCTCGATGGCCGGGCTGGAGAACGCCGACATCCTGCGGCCTGGTTACGCCATCGAGTACGACTACTTCGACCCCCGGCAGCTGCGGCCCAGCTTCGAGACGCGAGCGGTGCGCGGCCTGTTCTTTGCCGGGCAGATCAACGGCACCACCGGCTATGAGGAGGCGGCGGCGCAAGGCCTCCATGCGGGCGTCAACGCCGCGCTGCAGCTGCAGGGCCGTGAGCCGTTGACGCTGGGGCGCGACCAGGCCTACCTCGGCGTGCTGGTCGACGACTTGGTGACCAAGGGCGTGACCGAGCCCTACCGCATGTTCACCAGCCGGGCCGAGTACCGGTTGCGGCTGCGTGAAGACAACGCCGATCTGCGGTTGACCGAGCTGGGGCGTACGCTGGGGCTGATCGACGATGCGCGCTGGGAGGTTTTCAGCCGCAAGAAGGAGGCGATCGCGCGCGAGAGCGAACGGCTGCGTTGCAGCTGGGTGCATCCTAGCCGGCTGCCGCAGGCCGACGCACAAAGGCTGCTGGGCAAGGTGTTGGAGCACGAGCACCGGCTCGTCGATCTGCTGCGCCGCCCGGAAGTCGACTTCGACAAGCTCAGCGAGATCAGCCGCATCGCCGGCGTCGAGCCGGTTGTTTCACGTGAAACGCTGGCAGTGGAGTGGGGCCGCGCCCTGGCCGATGCGGTCATCGAGCAGGTGCAGACGGCCACCAAATACGCCGGCTATATCGACAAGCAGAGCGAGGAAGTCGCGCGGGCCCGGTACTTCGAACAGTTGCCGCTGCCGGAGGATTTCGACTATTCCCAGGTCGGCGCACTGTCGTTCGAGGTGCGGCAGACGCTCACGCGGCTGCGGCCGCGCACCCTCGGGCAGGCATCGCGCATGTCAGGCGTCACGCCGGCCGCGGTCTCGTTGCTGCTGGTGCACCTGAAGAAGAAAGCGCGGCCCGCTGCGACACGGCTGCCGGGTGACGTGCCCGATGCCGCCTGACGGGCGCACGACGATGGACGAGGCCGATCCACGGCGGGCGCCACTTCGGGCCGGGTTGGCCGAGTTGGCGCTGTCGGCCTGCGACGAGACCGTGTCGCAGCTGCTGGCCTATCTGGATCTGCTGACGAAGTGGAACCGGGCCTACAACCTGAGTGCGGTGCGTGAGCCCAGCCAGATGGTGCGCCAGCACCTGCTCGACTGCCTGGCCGCGCTGCCGGCGCTGGACCGGCATCTGCAGGATCGGCCGGCGCGGATCCTCGACGTGGGCAGCGGTGCCGGGCTTCCGGGGGTGGTCTGGGCGTTGCTGCGGGCGCACTGGCGCGTGTGTTGCGTGGACGCGGTCGCAAAGAAGGCGTCGTTCGTGCGGCAGGTGGCCGCAGAGCTGCGCTGCAGGAATCTGCAGTCCGAACACGCCCGTGTCGAGCAGCTGCAGCTGCCGGCCTTCGATATCGTGGTGTCTCGAGCGTTCGCGTCGTTGCATGACTTCACTCGGCTGACACAGCGGCACCTGGCACCCGGCGGCTGCTGGGTGGCGATGAAGGCCCGGGTTCATCGGGATGAGATCGCTGATCTGCATCCGAACATCGAAGTGTTTCACGTGGAACCACTGCAGGTGCCGGGGCTCGAGGCGCAACGCTGCCTCGTCTGGATGCGTCCGCGCTGACCTGCGAAGCGGGGCCGAGAGAAATCTGGGTTAACCTCGCCGCTGGCGCAAGCCGCTCTCATATCTACGCATCAACGCGCGACGGCAAACCGGGGCCGCGCGCCACGCGCGAACCTCCATCCATGTTTGGCATCGCCGACTACGGCGCATTCTGCGCTGCAATCCTGTTGTTTCTGGCGCTGCCGGGGCCTGGAACCTTCGCCTTGCTCACGTCCACGGGCCAGGGTGGCATGCGTGCCGGCGCCGCCGCCACGGCCGGCGTGGTCATCGGGGACCAGGCCCTGCTCTGGCTGGCCGTCGGCGGGGTTGCCGCCGTGCTGGCCGCACACCCGAGCTGGTTCAAGGCGGTGCAGTACCTGGGTGCCGCCTACCTGGGCTGGGTCGGACTGAAGCTGCTGCTGGTGCGTGCCGCCGAAGCGGCACCGGCACTGCGCCTCCAGCCGGACCACTACCTGCGGCAGGCGCTGCTGATCACCTTGCTCAACCCCAAGGCGATCGTCTTCTACATGGCCTTCTTTCCACTGTTCATCGACCCGGCCTCGCACCTGGGCATGCCGACCTTCGCCGCGATGGCGCTTACCGTCGCCGTCATCACCGTCGTGTACTGCCTGACGCTGTGCGCCTTCGCGCAGGCGCTGTCGCAGCGCCTGCGCCGCCACCGGCGGCTGACCTCGGCGCTGCAGCGTTTGGCGGGCGTGGTGCTGGTGGGCTTCGGCCTGCGGCTGGTGCGGGACTGAGCATGGCGCACGTGTTCTGCATCGCCAACCAGAAGGGCGGGGTCGGCAAGACGACGACGGCGGTCAACCTCGCCGCCGGGCTGGCGCTGAGCGGCCAGCGCGTGCTGCTGGTCGACCTGGATCCGCAGGGCAATGCCACGATGGGCTCGGGCGTCGACAAGCGGTCGCTGCGGCTTTCGGTGTACGACGTGTTGCTCGAATCGGCTGGCGTGCCCGAAGCGCGGGTGCGTTCCGACAAGGGCGGCTACGACCTGCTCGGTGCCAACCGCGAGTTGGCCGGCGCCGAGATCGAGCTGGTCACGCTGGAGCGCCGCGATCAGCGCTTGCGCGCGGCGCTGCGCGCGGTGGCGGGCGATTACGACTTCGTGCTGATCGATTGCCCGCCGTCATTGAGCCTGCTGACCTTGAACGGCCTGTGCTGCGCGCACGGCGTGATCGTGCCGATGCAGTGCGAATATTTCGCGCTGGAAGGCCTGTCGGACCTGGTCAACACCATCAAGCAGGTGCGCGCGAACCTGAACCGCGAACTGAAGGTCATCGGCATCCTGCGCGTGATGTTCGACCCGCGCATCACGCTGCAAGGGCAGGTGAGCGAGCAGCTGAAGTCGCACTTCGGCGACAAGGTTTTCGACACCGTGATCCCGCGCAACGTGCGCCTGGCCGAAGCCCCCAGCTACGGCCAGCCCGGTGTGGTGTTCGATGCGGCGTCCAAGGGCGCGCAGGCCTATGTCGCCGCGGCGCGCGAAATGGTGCAGCGCGCAGCGGCGTGGGTCTGACGGATGCGGAGCCGGCAAGGCTGAATGTGAGCGTACGCTTCGACGCTGCTGCCCGCAGCCATCGTGGCGGCGCGGCCGCTCGTCTACAGCCCCAGCCCCTCGTCGATGCCCAGATGCACGTTCATCGTCTGCACCGCCGCGCCGCTGGCGCCTTTGCCCAGGTTGTCCAGCCGGGCGACCAATAACGCCTGTCGTTCGTTGGCGAACACGTAGAGATCGGCGCGATTGCTGTCGTTCGCGCCCATCACGTCGAAATAGCCGCCCGTTTCGAGTACCTGCGGGTCCGACAACGGCATTACCCGCACGAAGCGTTCACCTTCGTAGCGCTGCACCAACGCGTCGTGAAGGGCCTTGCCGGTGCAACCCGGCGCCAACTGAGCCAGATGCAGCGGTACCGTCACGGCAAGACCCTTGTAAAAGCTGCCAACCACCGGCATGAACAGCGGTGCCGCCTGCAGCCCCGTGTGCTGCTGCATCTCGGGCAGATGTTTGTGTTTCAGTGCCAAACCATAGGGCCGGGGTGCCGCCAGCTGCGCATCGCCGCCGCGCTCGTACTGTTCGATCATCTTTTTGCCGCCACCCGAGTAGCCGGTGATCGACGTGGCCGATACGGGCAAAGCAGCCGGCACGATGCCGGCGTCGACCAGCGGGCGCAACAGCAGGATGAACGCGCTGGCGTGGCAGCCCGGGTTGGAAATACGCTTGGCCGCACGGATGCGCTCGCGCTGGCCCGGTGCGAGCTCGGGCAGGCCGAACACCCACCCCGGCGCGACGCGGTGCGCGGTGCTGGCGTCGATCAGGCAGGTGCGTGGGTTCGTCACCAGCGCGGCGGCCTCCCGCGCCGCATCGTCGGGCAGGCAAAGGAAGGCGACGTCGGCTGCGTTGAGCAAGCGGGCGCGCTCGGCACTGTCCTTGCGGCGAGCGTTGGCTATGCTCAGCAGTTCGACATCGCCGCGACGCCCCAGCACCTCGTGGATGCGCAGGCCGGTCGTGCCTTCCTGGCCGTCGACGAAAACCACGTGCTTCATTGGGTGCCTCCGCGTTGCTGCCCTGCAGCATACGACAGCAGCGGGGGCAATGCCGGACCAATGCCGGACAATCGGGCATGGTGACGAAAAAACCGAAGGGCCTGGGCCTGGGGCTGGAAGCGCTGCTCGGCCCTAAAGTCGGCGATGCGCCTGCCGCGGGCGCGCCGGCGACATTGCGTCTGGCGCAGCTGCACACAGGGCGCTACCAGCCGCGCACGCGCATGGACGAAGGTGCGCTGTACGAGCTGGCCGAAAGCATCAAGAGCCAGGGTGTGATGCAGCCGGTGCTGGTGCGCCCGCTGGCCGGCTCGGGCGCCGACTACGAAATCATCGCCGGCGAGCGCCGCGTGCGCGCCGCCAAGCTGGCCGGCCTGGACGAAGTGCCGGTGCTGGTGAAGGAGGTGGCCGACGAGGCCGCCGCGGTGATGGCGCTGATCGAAAACATCCAGCGCGAAGACTTGAACCCGCTGGAAGAAGCGCAAGGCCTGCAGCGCCTGGTCAGCGAATTCGAACTGACGCACGAGCAGGCGGCCGCGGCGGTCGGGCGCTCGCGCAGCGCCGCCAGCAACCTGTTGCGCCTGCTGCAGCTGGCCGCGCCGGTGCAGCAGATGCTGATGGCGGGCGACCTGGACATGGGGCACGCGCGCGCGCTGCTGCCGCTGGACAGCGCGCAGCAGATCCTGTCGGCCAATCAGATCGTCGCGCGCAAACTGTCGGTGCGCGAGGCCGAGAAGCTGGTGGCGCACACACAGGGGCCCAGCCGCAGTGGCCGCCAGTCGCCGCTGCTGCGCGTGAAGCAGGACAAGTCGCGCGATCTGGTGCGGCTGGAAGAACAACTGGCCGATACCCTGGCGGCCAGCGTCGAGATCCGCGTCAGCCGCAAGACGCAGCGCGGCGAACAGGGCGAGATCGCGATCGCCTTCGCCTCGCAGGACGAACTGAACGGGCTGCTCGACAAACTCGGCGTGACCGAGCGCTGATCGGCGGCGCGCCGCGCCCGGGCCGCCGCGCGGCCGCGCTGTCAGCCGTGGCGCACGCGGCTGATCAGCGCACGCGTGAATTCGGCGGTGCTGGCGCTGCCGCGCAGGTCGCCGGTGCGCACCTGGTCGATATTCAATGTGTCGTCGATGGCCTTGCGCAGCCGCTGCGCCAGCTCGTTGCGCTTCACGTGCTCGAGCATCATCGCCGCGGCCAGCAGCAGCGCCGTCGGGTTGGCCAGACCCTTGCCGGCGATGTCGGGTGCGGAGCCGTGCACCGCTTCGAAGATGGCGGCGTCGGCGCCGATGTTCGCGCCCGGCGCCATGCCCAGGCCGCCGACCAGGCCGGCGACCAGGTCGGACACGATGTCGCCGAACAGGTTGGTGGTGACCAGCACGTCGAACTGCCAGGGGTCGAGCACCAGCTTCATCGCGCAGGCGTCGATGATCACGCTGTCCATCGCGATGCGGCCCTTGTACTTGGCCTCGTAGAGCTGCTCGGCCGTTTCCTTGAAGATGCCGGTCAGCGCCTTCATGATGTTGGCCTTGTGCGCAACCGTCACCTTCTTGCGGCCGGTGGCAATGGCGTGTTCGAACGCGTATTCGAGAATGCGCCGGCAGCCGGCGCGGGTGTTGATGCCGGTGCCGATCGCCACCGCGTGCGGGTCGTCGTCGATCTGCACGTAGTGTTCGTGGCCGATGTACAGGCCTTCGAGGTTCTCGCGCACCACCACCAGGTCGATGTGGTCGAAGCGTCCGCCGGGGATCAGCGTGCGTGCCGGACGCAGGTTGGCGTACAGCTTGAACTCCTCGCGCAAGCGCACGTTCGACGAACGATAGCCGCCGCCCGATGGCGTCTCCAGCGGCCCCTTCAGCGCCAGCCGGGTACGGCGCACGCTGTCCAGCGCCGCGGCGGGCAGCGGGTCGCCGGCCGCCTTGACAGCGGCCAGCCCGGCCACCTGCGTATCCCAGTCGAAAGGCGCGCCCAGCGCGTCGAGCACGGCGACGCTGGCGTCGACGATCTCGGGGCCGATGCCGTCGCCGGGGAAAAGGGTGGCAGGGATGCGCTGGTTCATGGTCGAACGAGGGGAGTGGGCGTCGCGGCCCGCAGCATAGGCGCGCTGTCCATGCCGCAGCCTTACAGCCCCTGTCGCGGCCTGCGGTGGGCCCTGCGCTGCGTCAACACGGCTCGACTTCGCCAGAACTCCACGCCCTCGCCGCTTTGCTGCCGACCGATGTCAGCGCGCAGCGGCCGTGCAGCGTTCAAATCGCCGGTGGGCGGCAAGGGTCGACGCTGTGCCGATGCGCGATCGCCGGGATCGGAGCAAACTGCAACGCATCACGGCACTTTTTCGGCCCCTTGTCGGTCTGAGCCTTCAACGAAGCTTGCAGCTGTCGCGACGCACTGAACGCCCAACGACCGGAAAGCTCTGATGGCGCCCGGGCCCGTACCGCCGGGGCTCCATCAGATCTTCCCAGATGGCGACGGCAGCACCGCCGTTCGGCATCTTCCCTGCTCAGGAGGTTAGCTTGGACGTCATCAGCAGCTTCACCGCCCGCTACGAGCGCAGCCGCGAGGAGGAGTTGTCCCTGGAGGACTACCTCGCCGAATGCAAGCGCAATCCGCTGGCCTATGCCACGGCCGCCGAGCGCATGCTCAAGGCGATCGGCGACCCGAAGACCATCGATACGCGCAACGATCCGCGGCTGTCGCGCATCTTTGCCAACAAGGTGATCAAGGTCTACCCGGCCTTCGCCGAGTTCTACGGCATGGAGGATTCGATCGAGCAGGTCGTGTCCTACTTCCGCCACGCGGCGCAGGGGCTGGAAGAGAAGAAGCAGATCCTGTATCTGCTGGGC